>CAXUMV010000135.1:1939-8537 GCA_964252065.1 uncultured Lichenihabitans sp. | reverse complement strand
ACAAGATCCAGGACGTGATCCGCCGGCGCCAGGTGCTGCTCGTGCAGGTCGTGAAAGAGGAGCGCGGCAACAAGGGCGCGGCCCTGACCACCTACCTGTCGCTCGCCGGCCGCTACTCGGTGCTGATGCCCAACACGGCCCGCGGGGGCGGCATCTCCCGCAAGATCGTCGACCCGGAGGACCGCAAGCGCCTGAAAGCGATCGCCCAGGAGCTCGAGGTGCCGGACGGGATGGGCATCATCCTGCGCACGGCGGGCGCCGCCCGCAGCATGCCCGAGGTCCGGCGCGACTTCGAGTATCTGATGCGCATGTGGGAGACGGTGCGCGAGACGACCCTGAAGTCGACCGCCCCGACCCTCGTCTACGAGGAAGGCTCCCTCATCAAGCGGTCCATCCGCGACCTCTTCACCAAGGACGTCGACGAGGTCGTGGTGGCGGGCGACGAGGCCTATCGCGAGGCCAAGGAGTTCATGCGCCTGCTGATGCCAAACCAGGTGCGCAGCGTCGTGCCCTGGCGCGAGTCGCAGCCGCTGTTCGCCAAGGCCGGGGCCGAGGCCCAGCTCGACGCCATGTTCTCGAGCCAGGTCGTCCTGAAGTCGGGCGGCTACCTCGTGATCAACCAGACCGAGGCGCTGGTCGCCATCGACGTAAACTCGGGCCGCTCGACACGCGAGCACAACATCGAGGACACCGCCGTCCGCACCAACCTCGAGGCCGCCGACGAGATCGCCCGCCAGCTTCGCCTGCGCGATCTCGCGGGCCTGATCGTGGTCGACTTCATCGACATGGAGGAGGGCCGCAACGACCGCGCGGTCGAGCGGCGCATCAAGGATGCGCTGAAGAACGATCGCGCCCGCATCCAGATCGGCCGCATCTCGCATTTCGGGCTGCTCGAGATGTCGCGCCAGCGCATGCGCACCGGCGTGCTCGAAGGCTCGACGGTCATGTGTCCCCACTGCGCGGGGTCGGGCACCGTGCGGTCGGTGTCCTCCATCGCGCTGCACGTGCTGCGCCTGCTGGAAGACACGCTGATCCGCTCGGCGACCCACAACCTCGTCGCCCGCACGCGCGCCGAGGTGGCGCTCTACGTGCTCAACCAGAAGCGCGCCAACCTGCTCGATCTCGAGGCGCGGTTCGGCGTGGCGATCACCGTGATCGCCGACCCCGCCATGACCGGCATGGTCTATCACGCGGTCGAGCGCGGCGCGGAGGCGACCCCCCCGCAGTTCCTGCCCTTCATGCGCGCCGACAAGCCGCTGCCCGAAACGGACCTCGACGAGGTCGACGAGGAGATCGAGGACGGCGTCGAGAGCGCCGACGAGTTGCTCGAGGAGGGCGAGGCCGCGGCGGCCGCGCCCGACGGGCGCCCGCGGGACGAGGCGGCGCGCCAGGCCCTCGGCGAGGGCGAAGGCGGCCGCCGCCGCCGCCGCCGCCGGCGGCGGCGTGGCAAGGACGGCCAGCCCGAGGGTCTGCGCGAAGGCGGCGCCCCCGGCACGGAGCCGCTCGAGGGAGCCGAGGACGGCCTGACCGACGAGGAGGTCGCGAGCGAAGGCGAGGACCTGACCGATCTCGAGGCGGGCTTCCTGCCCGAGGACGGCGCGCCCGGTCTGGCGGCATCGGAGACGGTGCCGGCCGAGCCGGTCGCCGAGGCCGCTTCCCCGACCGACGAGGGCCTGGCGGCCCTCACCGGGGAACCGGCTCCCGGTCTGCTCGAGGAGATCGCCCCCGAGGCCGACATCGAGGCGCCGCGCCGGCGCCGCACGAGCCGCCGGACCACCCGCAGCACCGCCGAGGCGGCCCCGGCCGAAGCCGCGGCCGGGGAGGCTGACGCCACGGTCGAGGAAGCGGCCGCCCCGCCCCGCCGCGCAAGACGGCCACGCGGCAAGGCCGCGGCCGGGCCCGCGGCCGAGACGGTCGCCGAGGCCCCGCAGCCCTCGGCGGATCGCGACATCGAGGCAGGCACGGTCCAGCAGCACGCGGGATCGGGCACAGTCCCGGAACCGGAGCTGCCGCTGGCCACCGCGGAACCGGTCGCAACCGCGGCCGAGGCGCCTGCGGCCTCCGCGCCGGCCGAACCCGAGCCGGCGCCCGACGCCGATCCGGATCGGCCCAAGCGGTCGGGCTGGTGGCAGCGCGCCAAGGCGACCTTCTCGGCCGGGTCCTAGCGCCGGCCGGCGGCCGGGAGATTGGCCGCCGCGCTCCTCAGCGGTGCAGCCACGCGCCCAACCGGTCGAGAGCCGTCTCGACCGTGGCCATCGGACCCGCGAAGGACAGGCGCATCGTGCGGTGGCCGCGCTCGCGGTCGAAGTCGAGGCCGGGCGTCGCGGCGACGCCGGCCTCGGCCAGCAGGCGGCGGCAGAACGCCACCGAATAGACGTAGAAGGCGCCGTCGACCGGATGGAACTCCGGGAGGCCGATCGCCGGCAGCCGCTCGAGCAGCAGGGCGCGGCTGCGCGCGTAGCCGTCCCGGACCGCGTCGAGCTCGCCTCGCGCCTCGAAGGCCGCGAGCGCGGCGATCTGGCTGAGCGTCGGCACCGAGATGGAGAGGCTCTGCTGCAGCCGCTCGACGGGCCGGACCAGCGCCGGCGGCAGCACCAGCCAGCCCACACGCCAGCCGGTCATGCAGTAGTATTTCGAGAAGGAGTTGACCACGACGGCGCCCTCGCAAAAGGCGAGCGCCGTCTCGGCCCGCATGCCGTAGGTCAGCCCGTGATAGATCTCGTCCGAGATCAGCACGACGCCCGCCGCATCGCAGAAGCCCGCGACCGCCGCGATGTCGTCCGCCCGCATCATGGTGCCGGTCGGGTTGCCGGGGCTCATGATCAGCACGCCGTCGAGCGGGGCCTGGGCATGCTCGTGCGCCAGGGCCTCGGCGGTGATGACGTGCCGGCTTGCGGCCGTCGTCTCGATCGGCACGGCGATCAGCCCGAGCGCCTCCAGGATGTTGCGGTAGGCCGGGTAACCGGGCGAGGCGATCGCGACCCGCGCGCCGATGTCGAACAGGGACAGGAACGCCAGGATGAAGCCGCCGGAGGAGCCGGTGGTCACGGCCACGCGCTCGGGAGACAGCGCGACCCCGTAGGCCTCCCCGTAATGGGCCGCGATGCCGGCCCGCAGCGCCGGCAGGCCGAGCGCTTCGGTGTAGCCGATCCGCCCGGCCTCGAGTGCCCGCATGGCGGCCGCCCGCACCGCGGCCGGGGCCGGACTGCCGGGCTCGCCCACCTCCATGTGCAGAACGGAAGCGCCTTGGCGCTCGAGGCGCGAGGCGTCGGACAGGACGTCCATCGCCAGGAACGAGGCGACGGCGCTGCGCCGGGAGGGCGTCGCCTGGAAGGTCTTGGGCGTCGTCATGCTGCTCTCCGGGGCGCGGTTTGCCCCGCGCCGGGAAAGATTGCATAACTCGAATCATCCGATTGACGCGCCGGCCGCCGCGAGATGGCCGCACTTGAGGGGCTTCGGTTCCGCGTCGCCGTTCGCCCCGCCCGATCCCGAAAGTCCGTCATGCGCCTTGGCCTGCTCCGATCCCGTTTATCGCCCGCGGCCCTGGCCGGCACGCTCGGCCTTTGCGCCCTGCTGGGGTACGGCGCGACGATGCCCGCACAGGCCGCCGAGTTCACCGACGCGCAGAAGTCCGCGCTCGGCCCCATCATCCGCGACTATCTCATCCAGAACCCCGAGGTCCTGCGCGATGCGATGGCCGCGCTCGAGCAGAAGCAGAAAAGCGAGGAGGAGGCCAATCGCGGGCAGGTGGTCGACCGCAACAGCCGGCAGCTCTTCTCCTCGCCCTACCAGGGGACGGTGGGCAATCCCGAGGGCAAGGTCACGCTCGTCGAGTTCTTCGATTACAACTGCGGCTACTGCAAGCATGCCCTCGACGACATGGCGAGGCTGCTCAAGACCGAGCCCGAGCTCAAGATCGTGCTCAAGGATTTTCCGGTCCTGGGGCCGGGTTCGATCGAGGCCGCGCAGGTGGCGGGTGCCGTGCGCAACCAGTTCAAGGGCGAGAAGTTCTGGCAGTACCACGTCAAGCTCCTCTCGACCCGCGGACCGGTCGGCAAGGCGCAGGCGCTCGCGGTCGCCAAGGATCTCGGGGCCGACATGGACCAGGTCGCCCGCGACATCGACAAGCCCGACATCAAGGCGGGGATCCAGGAGAGCATGGCGCTGGCCGACGGCCTCAGCCTGACCGGCACGCCCTCCTTCGTGATCGGAAGGGACGTCGTGATCGGGGCGGTCGGCTTCGACCAGCTGCGCGGCCGCGTCGACAATTATCTCCACTGCGGCAAGGCCGAGTGCTCCTGACCGGGGCGCGGGTGGCCCCGGCGCCCCGGCGATGAAGACCGTCTACGTCCTCAACGGACCCAACCTGAACCTGATCGGCACGCGGGAGGCGGGGGACGAGGGCCAAGCCTCGCTCGCCGAGATCGAGCGGCGGCTCAGGGGCCGGGCCGGCAAGGCCGAGCTCGACATCGTCTTCCTGCAGACCAATCACGAGGGCGACCTCGTCGACTGGATCCACGAGGCGGGGTCGGCCGGAGCCCCGGTGATCTTGAATGCGGGCGCCTACAGCCACACCTCCATCGCCCTGCACGACGCGATCCGCGGCGCGCGCGCGCGGGTGATCGAGGTGCATATGGCCAACGTCCACGCGCGCGAAAGATTCCGCCAGCGCTTCGCCGTCGCGCCCGTGGCGCAGGGCGTGATCATGGGATTCGGGGCGCGGTCCTATGAGCTCGCGCTGGACGCCCTGCTCGCCCCCGAGGTCGAACGAAGCGAATGACGAACGGCGGGAACGGGCCGCGTCAGCGCGGCAAAGGATTGGAACGCGACGTGGCCAAGGACTCTGATCACGACGGGCCGGAGCCGGCGGCGTCATCGGCCATCGATGCGGCGCTGATCGGCCAGCTCGCCCGGCTCCTGGCGGACAGCGATCTGGCCGAGCTGGAGGTGGAGAAGGGCGACTTGCGGGTCCGCATGGTCCGCTACTCCCCGGCCCCGGCGACGCAGCCCGCGGCCCCGGTCGCCACGCTGGTCCCGGTCGTCGCGCCGCTGCCGGCCGCCCCGGTCGCCGTGGCGCCCAGCGATCCCGACCACCCGGGCACGATCAAGTCCCCGATGGTCGGCACCGCCTACCGCCGCCCCAGCCCCGACACCCGCGCCTTCGTCGAGATCGGGACCGTGGTGAAGGCGGGCGAGCGGGTCTGCCTCGTCGAGGCCATGAAGACCTTCAACGAGATCGTCGCCCCGCGCGCCGGCACGGTAGTCGCGATCTTCGTGGAGGACGGCCAGCCGGTGGAATATGGCGAACCGCTCCTCGTGATCGCCTGAGCCCCGGGCGCCTCATGTTCGAGAAAATCCTCATCGCGAACCGGGGCGAGATCGCCCTGCGCATCCTGCGCGCCGCCAAGGAGCTCGGCATCGCGACCGTCGCGGTGCATTCCACGGCCGACGCCGAGGCGATGCACGTCAAGCTCGCCGACGAGAGCGTGTGCATCGGCCCGCCGGTCGCGCGGGACAGCTACCTCAATATCCCCGCCCTCTTGTCGGCCTGCGAGATCACCGGCGCCGATGCGCTGCATCCGGGCTACGGCTTCCTGTCGGAGAACGCCCGCTTCGCCGACATCCTGACGGAGCACAACATCACCTTCATCGGCCCCAAAGCCGAGCACATCCGCACCATGGGCGACAAGATCGAGGCCAAGAAGACGGCCCGCCGGCTCGGCATCCCGTGCGTGCCGGGCTCGGACGGGGCGGTGACCGAGGACGAGGAGGCGCTGCGGCTCGCGGCGGGCATCGGCTATCCGGTGCTGGTCAAGGCGGCGGCGGGCGGGGGCGGGCGCGGCATGAAGGTCGCCCGCACCCCCGAGGACCTCAGTGCGGCGCTCGGCGCCGCCCGCTCCGAGGCCAAGGCCGCCTTCGGCGACGATGCCGTCTATCTCGAAAAATATCTCGAGACGCCGCGCCACATCGAGGTCCAGATCCTGGGCGACGGACGCGGCAACGCGATCCATCTCGGGGAACGCGACTGCTCGATCCAGCGCCGGCACCAGAAGCTGTGGGAGGAAGGCCCCTCCCCGGTGCTGTCGCCCGAGGCGCGCAACGCGATCGGCGAGACGTGCGCCGCCGCCATGCGTGAGCTCGGCTACATCGGGGTCGGCACGGTCGAGTTCCTCTACGAGGACGGCCGCTTCTACTTCATCGAGATGAACACCCGCATCCAGGTCGAGCATCCCGTCACCGAGATGATCACCGGCATCGATCTCGTGAACGAGCAGATCAGGATCGCGGCCGGGGCGCCGCTCTCGATCCAGCAGTCGGACATCCGGCTCTCGGGCCACGCCATCGAGTGCCGGGTCAACGCCGAGAACCCCGAGACCTTCCGGCCCTCGCCGGGCCGCATCTCCTACTACCACCCCCCCGGAGGGCTCGGGGTGCGCGTCGACAGCGCCGTCTACCAGGGCTACGTGATCCCGCCCAACTACGACTCGCTCGTCGGTAAGCTGGTGGTGCACGGCCGGACCCGGAGCGAAGCCATGATGCGGCTACGCCGGGCGCTGGACGAGTTTCTGGCTGGTTAAACCGCTCTTTGGCCGTTTCC
>CAXUMV010000135.1:0-1925 GCA_964252065.1 uncultured Lichenihabitans sp. | reverse complement strand
GGACGAGTTCGTCATCGACGGCATCGAGACCACCCTGCCCCTGTTCCGCCAGCTCGTCCGCGACCCCGCCATGCAGGAAGGCGCCTACGACATTCATTGGCTGGAGCACCGGCTCGCCGCCCTGCAATCGGGGTAGACCCGTCCAGGTTCTGCCCTTCTCCCGCTCCGCGGGAGAAGGGCATCACTGCGGCGCGGTCTCGGCGAGGCGGGCCGCGTAGCGGGCCATCTGGTCGATCTCGAGGTTGAGGCGGCTGCCCACGCCGACCTGCTCCCAGGTCGTCACCGCCAGGGTGTGGGGGATCAGGAGGACCGAGAAGCGGGCGCCCTCGACCGTGTTGACGGTCAGCGAGGTGCCGTCGAGCGACACCGACCCCTTCTCGGCGATGAAGCGCGCGAGCGCCGGCGGCGCCTCAATGTCGAAACGGGTCGTGGTGCCGTAGTCGGTCCGCCCCACGACCGTGGCGATCCCGTCGACGTGGCCCGACACCAGGTGGCCGCCGAGCTCGTCGCCGATCTTCAGCGAGCGCTCGAGGTTGATGCGCTGCCCGACCGCCCAGCCGCCGAGCGTCGTCCGCTCCAGCGTCTCGCGCGCGGCCTCGACCTCGAACAGCGTTTCCCCCTCGGCCCCGGGGCCGATCGCCACCGCCGTGAGGCACGGTCCCGAACAGGCGATGGAGGCGCCGAGCGGGATCGTGTCGGCCGGATAGCGGCAGGCGACCGTGAGCCGCGTGGTGTCGTTCGATCGCGTGACGGCGCGGATCGTGCCGACGTCGCTGACGAGCCCCGTGAACATCAATCGCCTCAGTAGATCGGGAAGCGCCGGACGAGGTCGGCGACCTTGCGGCGGACCTCGCCCTCGACCGCCGGATTGCCGTCCTCGCCCCGACCCGCGATGCCGTCCAGCACCTCGACGATCAGGTGCCCGACGGTCCGGAACTCGTCCGTCCCGAAGCCGCGCGAGGTCGCGGCCGGCGATCCCACCCGGATCCCGGACGTGATCGAGGGCTTCTCCGGATCGAACGGGATGCCGTTCTTGTTGACCGTGATGTGGGCGCGGCCGAGCGCGGTCTCGGTCGCCTTGCCGGTCAGCGCCTTGGGCCGGAGGTCCACGAGCATCAGGTGGTTCTCGGTCTGCCCCGACACCACCGCGACCCCGCCGTCGATCAGGCTCGCGGCCAGCGCCTTGGCGTTGGCGACGACCTGCGCGGCGTAGGTCTTGAACTCGGGCTGCAGGGCTTCGCCGAAGGCCACCGCTTTGGCGGCGATGACGTGCATCAGGGGGCCGCCCTGGAGCCCGGGGAAGATCGCCGAGTTGACCTTCTTGGCAATCGCCTCCTCGTTGGTCAGGATCAGGCCGCCGCGGGGTCCGCGCAGCGTCTTGTGCGTCGTGGAGGTCACGACATGGGCGTGCGGGAACGGCGAGGGGTGGACGCCGCCGGCGACCAGCCCCGCGAAGTGGGCCATGTCGACCAGGAAGATCGCCCCCACGGCATCGGCGATCTCCCGGAACCGGGCGAAGTCCCAGAAGCGCGAATAGGCCGAGCCGCCGGCGATGATCAGCTTGGGCCGGCTCTCCTGCGCGATCCGCTCCACCGCATCCATGTCGACCAGCATGGTGTCGCGGTCGACCGTATAGGGCACGGGCTTGAACCAGCGGCCCGACATGTTGACCGGCGAGCCGTGGGTGAGATGCCCGCCGGCCGCAAGGTCGAGGCCCATGAACGCGTCGCCCGGCGCCATCAGGGCCAGGAACACGGCCTGATTGGCCTGGCTGCCGGAGTTGGCCTGCACGTTGGCAAAGCCGCAGCCGAACAGCGTCTTGGCCCGCGCGATGGCCAGATCCTCGGCGATGTCGATGAACTGACATCCTCCGTAGTAGCGGCGGCCCGGGTAGCCCTCCGCGTATTTGTTGGTCATCACCGAGC
>CAXUMV010000134.1:0-8579 GCA_964252065.1 uncultured Lichenihabitans sp. | reverse complement strand
GGGGGTGTTCTCCGAGGCCGTGGCCGAGGTCGGCGGGCAGGAAAACGCTTTCACCTCAACCGACTACACGGCCTACTTCCAGCGCGTCTCCAAGGAGCATCTCGGCATGCTCATGGGGTTCGAGGCGGACCGCATGACCGGGCTCCTGCTCGAGGACGCCGTGGTCGGCCCCGAGCGCGACGTGGTGCTGGAGGAGCGCCGCATGCGCACCGACACCGACCCGAGCGCGCAGCTGCAGGAGGCCGTGCAGGCCACCGTCTTCTCCCACCATCCCTACGGCACGCCGATCATCGGCTGGGGCCACGAGATCGAGGGGCTCGGCCGGCAGGACGCGCTCGACTACTACCACCGCTTCTACACGCCCGAGAACGCGATCCTGATCGTCGCCGGCGACGTCGAGCCGGCCGCCGTGGAGGCCCTCGCCCGCGACAGCTACGGCCGCGTGCCGGCCCGCGGCGAAGCGCCTCAGCGCCAGCGGCGGCGGGAGCCCGAGCCGCGCGCCCACCGGCTCGTCACCCTGGCCGACCCCAAGGTCGAGCAGCCGAGCGTGCAGCGGGTCTATGTCGTGCCGTCCTACCGGACGGGGTCGGCCAAGGATGCCGCCGCGCTCGAGGTGCTCGGGCATCTGCTCGGCGGCGGCTCGACCAGCCTGCTCTACAAGGCGCTGGTGCTCGACCGGAAGATCGCGGTGTCGGCCGGCTCCTACTACATGGGCACGGCGCTCGACGACACGCGATTTTTCCTCTGGGCCCTGCCGACGCCGGGCGTGACCCTCGAGGCCCTCGAGGAGGCGATCGAGACGGTGATCGCCGATGTCGCGACGACGCCGGTCGCGGCGGGCGACCTCACGCGCGCCCAGACTCGCCTCGTCGCGGACGCGGTCTACGCGCAGGACAACCAGTCCTCCCTCGCCCGCTGGTACGGCGCCGCGCTCGCGACCGGCCTGACCATCCCCGACATCGAACGCTGGCCGAGCGACATCGAGGCCGTCACGGCCGAGGACGTGCGCGAGGTCGCGGCGCGCTACCTCGCCCGGCGCCGCGCCGTCACGGGCTACCTCGTCGCTGAGCCCGCGGCCCCGACGGCCGCAGCCGCGTGACCGGCGTCCTGCCTTCCCCCCCGATCGGCTTGCCTCGCGCAATGGTCCCCGCATGACGGCTCTGGTTCAAATGACGGCGACCTCGCGCGCGGCGAGCGTGCAGACGGTGGTCTCGCCCGGCGGGCTCACGGCGTGGCTCGTGGAGGACTACGCCGTGCCGCTCGTCGCCTTCGACATCGCCTTTCCGGGCGGGGCGGCGCAGGATGCGGCCGCCAGGGCCGGCACGGCCAGCCTCATGGCGGGGCTGCTCGACGAGGGCGCCGGGGACCTCGATGCCGAGGCCTTCCACCGGGCCATGGACGACAAGGCCATCGAGCTGTCCTTCTCGGCCGACCGGGACCATGTCGTGGCCCGGGTGAAGACGCTGGCGCGGCACGTCGAGGCGGCGACCGACCTCCTGCGCCTCGCCCTCTGCGAGCCGCGCTTCGATCCCGACGCGGTCGAGCGCGTGCGCGGCCAGATCGCCGCCGGGCTCCGGCGCGACGCCAACGATCCCGACGCCATCGCGAGCCGCGCCTGGCGCGAAGCCGCCTTTCCGGGCCATCCCTACGGCCAGCCCGGCCGCGGCACCCTCGAGACCATCGCGGCCGTCACGCGGGACGACCTCGTGGCCGCCCACAGGAACGGCCTCGCCCGCGACGGGGTGAAGATCGCGGTGGTGGGCGCCATCGACGCCGTGCGCCTCGGCATCCTGCTCGACCTCGCCTTCGGCGCGCTGCCCGCGGCGGCGCGCCTGACGCCGGTCCCCGAGGCCGCGGTCGCCCCTGGCGGGCGCACCGTGATCGACCTCGACGTCCCGCAGGCGACGATCCGCTTCGGCCTCAACGGTATCGCCCGGCGCGACCCCGACCACATGGCGGCGGTCGTGATCAACCACATCCTGGGCGGCGGGGTGTTCTCGGCGCGGCTGTTCCGCGAGGTGCGCGAGAAGCGCGGCCTGGCCTATTCGGTCTACTCGCAGCTCGCGACCTTCGACCATGCCGCGATCTTCTCGGGCGGCACCTCGACCAAGAACGAGCGCGCCTACGAGTCGCTGTCGGTCATCGAGGCGGAGATCCGCAGCCTTGCGACGGACGGCCCGACCGAGGAGGAGCTGGTCAAGGCCCGGCGCTATCTCACGGGCTCCTACGCGTTGCGTTTTGATTCCTCGGCCAAGATCGCGAGCCAGCTCGTGCACCTGCAGACCGAAGGCTTCGACATCGGCTATCTCGATCAGCGCAACGCCCTGATCGAGGCGGTGACGATGGAGGATGCCCGGCGGGCCGCCAAGCACCTCTTCGAGGACAACGCGCTGCTGGTCACCATGGTCGGCCGCCCCGTCGGCGGGTGACCGGAGAGGCGTTGTCCGTGCCGGTCCGTCGCCTCGACCCTGTGCTCGTCGACCGGATCGCGGCCGGCGAGGTGGTCGAGCGGCCGGCCTCCGCGGTCAAGGAACTGGTCGAGAACGCCATCGACGCGGGCGCCCTCGCCATCGAGGTTGTGATCGAGGCGGGCGGCCGGCGGCTGATCCGCGTGAGCGACGACGGCGCCGGCATGGACGCGGGCGACCTCGCGCTCGCGGTCGAGCGGCACGCGACCTCAAAACTGCCGGACGGCGACCTGTCGCGCATCGCGACCCTCGGCTTCCGGGGCGAGGCGCTGCCCTCGATCGGTGCCGTGGCGCGGCTGTCGATCGCGACGCGGCAGCGCACGGGCGAGACCGGCCACCGGATCACGGTGGATGGCGGGCTCAAGGGCCCCGTGTCGCCCGGGGCGCGGCAGCCCGGCACCACGATCGAGGTCGCCGATCTCTTCGGCGCCACCCCAGCGCGGCTCAAGTTCCTGAAGTCCGACCGCGCCGAAGCCCAGGCCGTCGCCGCCGTCGTGCGCCGCCTCGCCATGGCGCATCCCGCCATCCGCTTCTCGGTCGGCGGCGAGGGTCTCGCCGGCTTCGATCTCCTGCCCTGCGCGCCGGGCAGCGAGGGCCGGCTGACCCGCCTCGCCCAGATCGTCGGCGACGACTTCTGCGCCAACGCCCTGCCGATCGACGCCGAAGGCGAGGGGTTCGCCCTCGTCGGCCATGCCGGCCTGCCGACCTACCACCGGGCCAACCGCGAGTGGCAGTACCTGTTCGTCAACGGCCGCCCGGTGCGCGACAAGGTGCTGACCGGGGCGGTCGCGGGCGCCTACGCCGACACCGCCATGCGCGACCGGTTCCCGGTGGTGGCGCTGTTCCTCGCCTGCGATCCGCGGCTCGTCGACGTGAACGTGCATCCGGCCAAGGCCGAGGTCCGGTTCCGCGACCCCGGCCTCGTGCGCGGGCTGATCGTGGGCGCCATCCGGGAGGCGATCGGGCGCGCGGGGCACCGGGCGTCGACGACCGGCGGGCAGCGCATGGCCGACCGGCTCGATGCCGCGGCCGGCGCGGCGGCGCAGGCGTGGTTCCGGCCCGCACGGCCGGACGGCGCGGGCTGGGACTGGCGCAGCTCGCCCGCCGCGCCCCCGCCGGGCGGCTTCGCCGAGGAGGCGCCGCCGGCCTGGGACATGGCAGGGGGAACTGAGGCCGCGGTCGCCCCGTTCCTGCCGCCCCAGGCGCGCGGCGGTGCCGAGGGCGCGGCCGGGCCTGCCCTCGAGGCGAACCCGCTCGGCGCGGCCCGGGCGCAGCTCCACAGGACCTACATCGTCGCCCAGACGGCCGATGGGGTCGTGATCGTCGACCAGCACGCCGCCCACGAGCGCCTCGTCTACGAGCGCATGAAGGCGGCGCGCTCCACGGCCGGCATCGCGACGCAGCTGCTGCTGGTCCCCGACATCGTCGGCGTCGAGGCCGGGGCCGAGGGCGACCTCCTGGATGCCGCGGAGCTGCTGGACGGCCTCGGACTCGGGCTCGACGGTTTCGGGCCGGGTGCCGTGGCGGTGCGCAGCGTGCCGGCGGCGCTGGCCGGCTGCGACACGCGCCAGCTCGTGCGCGACCTCGCCGCGGTGCTGGCCGAGGACGGCCATGCCGCGCCGCTGGAGCGGCGGCTCGACCGCGTGCTGGCCACCATGGCCTGCCATCATTCGGTCCGCGCCGGCCGCGAGCTGCGGACCGACGAGATGAACGCGCTGCTCCGCGACATGGAGCGCACGCCGGGATCCGGCCAGTGCAACCACGGCCGCCCGACCTATGTCGAGCTCAAGCTGGCCGATATCGAACGCCTGTTCGGGCGGCGCTGAGACCGGCGGGTCCCGCCGGCCGGGGCGGGCCTGCGGGGGCCGGTCGCCGCATCCGGGCGGTCGGGCGAGGCCTCGTCTCGCCACACGATTGACACAGCCTCCGAAGCGTACGATTTCGCATGTAATGAGATCTGGTGGTGTGAAACGGGCGGCATCGGTGTCGATCAGGATGGTCGCGGAGCGCGCCGGCGTGTCGACGGCGACCGTCTCGAACGTCCTGACCGGCAAGCCCACCGTCAGCCAGGCCTATGCGGAGCGCGGGCGGGCGGCCGCGGACGAGCTCGGCTATGTGGCCGACAGCCACGCTTCTCGCCTGCGCTCGGGACGCGATTCGCTGGCGGGGGTCGTGGTGCCGGACCTCGGCCATCCCATGTACGGGGTGTTCGTGTCGACGCTCGAGCGCCTCGCGCGCGAAGACGGCTTCGATCTCATCGTCGTCAGCTCGGACAACGACCCCGACCAGGAGGCCCAGCGGCTGCGGGCGATCCGGTCCTGGCGGCTGGCGGGCCTGATCGTGATCCCGACCGACGGCGCACTCGCCTCGCGCGTGCCCATCGGCGCGCAGGGCCCCATCGTGGTCGCCGACCGCATTCCCGACGACACGGCCTTCGACCTGATCGCGGTGGACAACGCCCGGTCCGCGGGCGTGATCGCGCGCCATCTCGCGGACCAGGGCTACCGCCGCTGCATCGTGGCCGCCGGCTCCCTGGGGTTCGGCAACGTCCGGGAACGCTGGGAGGGCGCGGCGGCGGCGGCCGGCCCCATGGCGCTGACCAAGCTCGAATGCGGCCTCGATCCTGTCCAGAGCCATCGGCGCATCGCCGCGCTCCTGGCCGAGACGCCGGCGCACGACGCCTTCTTCGCGCTCGATGGCCGGACGTCCCTCATCGCCTACCGGGCCTTGGGGAACGCCGGCCTCGCCATCCCGACCGATATCGCGTTTGCGAGCTTCGACGAGGCCGAATGGATGACCCTTGTCTCGCCGCCGATCACGGCCGTCCGCCAACCCGTCCGGATGATGGCCGAGGCGGCCTGGGCAAGGCTGCTCACGCGGCTCGACCGGGGTCCGGACGAGCCGCATCACCTGCGCCTGCCCTGCGTCGTCGATCTCCGCGCCTCGACGCTGCGGCGGGATCGGTAGACCCGGCACGGCGCGGTCGCAGGGTCCGGCTTTCGTGCGGACATGATTAAGCATCCGTTGACGGTTCGCCCCCTAGTCTTGCGGCATGACCGACGCCTCGCCCCAAGCCATCCCGTCCGGCAGGACGCTGCTGATCGAGGGGTGGCGGGGGATCAACCAGTCGTTCGCGATCGTCAACCAGAACCAGATCCTCGGGCTTCAGCGCTTGCCCGGCCTGACGCTCCGCCACCGCGACCTCTCTTTCGCGCTCCCGCAGTGGAGCCGCGCCGGCAACCCCTCCGGCTTCCTGGCCGCCGACCAGGCGGCGATCGACGCCGTTCCCGAGCCACGCCGGGGCGAGCGGATCGACGCCGTCTACCGCATCGCCTCGCCGTTCCGCCGCATCGGCAAGGCCGACCGCCGGCCGACCGTCACCTTCATGGTGACCGAGGTCGGCCTGTCGCGCGTCAATTTTGAGGGGAGCGAGATCGACCTCAAGCCGTTCACGCGCGGCGACAACCGGATCACCACCTGTTCGGCGTGGTCGCGCGACAGGCTCGTCGACTTCGGCTTCCCGGCCGACAGGATCACCCTCATCCCCCATGGGGTGGACGGCCGCGTGTTCCACCCGGTCGGCGCGTCCGAGCGGGCGAGCAACCGGGCCGCGCTCGGCATCGCCGAGGCGACCACCGTCTTCCTGAACGTCGGCCTGTCGAGCTGGAACAAGGGCATCGACCTCCTGCTGATCGCCTTTGCGCGCCTGCGCGGTGCCGGCCGGAACGTGCGCCTGATCCTCAAGGACCAGAAGGAGCTCTACGGCCGCTCCGTGCACGAGCTGATCCGCACCGTGGGCGCCGACCATCCCGTGCTGCTGGCCGCCGATACGCTGGGGGCCATTTCGGTCCTCTCGAGCAACCTGAGCCTCGCCGACCTGCGCCTGCTCTACGGCATCGCCGACGCCTATGTGGCGCCCTACCGGGGCGAGGGGTTCAACTTCCCCGTCCTCGAGGCCATCGCCTGCGGCACGCCGGCCATCGTCACGGCGGGCGGGGCGACCGACACCTTCTGCACCGACGGGGTCGCGGTTCGGGTGCACGGGGTGGAGTCCGCCCTGGAGCACGCCGCGACCGGGCTCCGGGGCCGCTACATCGAACCCGACCTCGATACCCTGACCGACGCCATGACGGCCTTCACGGCGGGCCGCCCGGCCACGCTCCGTGCCTTCGACACCGAGCGTGAGGCGGTCGCCGGCCGCTTCGGCTGGGACGAGGCGGCACGCGCGGTCGCAGCCATGACGGCGGGCCGTCCGGCGGCGCAGATCGCCCCGAGCATGCCGCCGCTCCTCCGAAGGCGGAGCGTCAAGCCCCCGGCGGCTCGCGCCCGAGTCGCCTGAGCCTGTACCGCTTCGAAGCACCCCAGGGTGGTCATCGCGAGGCGCGAAGCGCCGTGGCGATCCATGCCACGGTGAAGAGGCCGGGCCATGGATCGCTTCGCTGCGCTCGCAAAGACGACCGGGGCGTTCGCCGCCGGCTTGCCTCGATGCGGCTTGGCAGGACGAGCAGCACCGTCATTTGACGTATGGCGGCCCGGCGTGCCGCGGCGATAGCCTGACGGCATTTCATGACGTGGGGTGTTTCAAGGTGGCTCGGCGCCGTCGCGGCGCCGGGCCTTTTGCCTCAGGCCTCGAAAGTCAGCGCGTAGGCGCCGAACCGGTCGGTGCCCGGCGCCCCGGCGGTCCGGAACACGAGGCCCGTCATCCGGGCCGATCCCCCACCGGGAGCGACGGTCAGGGCCGTCGCCTCGGCCAGGGGCACGTGCAGGTCGCCCCTGGCGGAGGTCGTCGGGGCGGAGTCGGCGAAACGGCCGAGGAACGGGGCGAGGTCGGCCGGCCGGGGCGCCGTGAACGCCACGGCCGCGATGCCGGTCGTTCCGTTGGGATGCCGCTGCTGGGCCGGGTTCCAGAAATGCTCGGGATAGTGCTGCTGGCAGACGAAGAAGCCGAGATCGGGCAGGGCCGGCGCCTCGGCGAAGGCGAGGCTGAAGGCGACCGTGCGGATGCTGCCGTCGGGCGCCGCCCCGCTGCGGGAGAAGTCGAGCCTGCGCCCGGCCCCGATGCCCGCCGCCGCAAAAGCCGTGGCATCGGCCTCGGCGTTCTCCGACCGCAGCACCAGCATGCCGCTCGGGTCGCGGCTCGCGCCCCGCCCGGCCAGGAACTCGGCGAAGGGGAACGCGTCGTCGTCCGGCGGCACGGGGACGGCATCCGCCGCCGGGGCGATCAGTTCGAGGAACACGCCCGGCCACTGGATGATGTGGTTCTCGGTCCCCCAGGGGTGGCGGTTGCGCCGGCCGACCACAAAACCCTTGGCCGCAAAGGCCGCCGCCGCGGCGGCGAGATCAGCGCAGGGCATCACGACGTGGTCGAGCGCGCGGGGGCTCATACGAGCCGCGACTGCTCGAGGGCCGCGGCCACGAAGCTCGCGAAGAGCGGGTGCGGCGCGAAGGGGCGCGACTTCAGCTCGGGATGGTACTGCACGCCGATGAACCAGGGGTGGTCCGCCATCTCGACCGTCTCGGGCAGGAGGCCGTCGGGCGACATGCCGGCGAAATGCAGGCCGCGCTCTTCCAGGCGCTCCTTGTAGGCGGTGTTGACCTCGTAGCGGTGGCGGTGCCGCTCGGAGATCTCCGCTTCGCCATAGATGCCCGCGATGCGCGAGCCGGGCCTGAGATGGGCCTTGTAGGCGCCGAGCCGCATGGTGCCGCCGAGGTCGCCGTGTTCGGCCCGCTGCTCGAGCTCGTTGCCGCGCATCCACTCGGTCATCAGGCCGACCACGGGCTCGGCGGTCGGCCCGAACTCGGTGGAGTTGGCCTCGGCGATGCCCCCGAGGCTCCGCACGGCCTCGATCACCGCCATCTGCATCCCGAAGCAGATGCCGAAATAGGGCACCTTCCGCTCGCGGGCGAAACGGGCCGCCTGGATCTTGCCCTCGGCCCCGCGCTGCCCGAAGCCGCCGGGCACCAGGATGCCGTTCACGTTCTCGAGATGCGCCGCCGGATCGCGGCCCTCGAACACCTCGGCCTCGATCCAGTCGAGCTGCACCTCGACGTGGTTGGCGAGCCCCCCATGCACCAGCGCCTCGTGCAGCGACTTGTAGGCGTCCTTCATGC
>CAXUMV010000133.1:7767-8591 GCA_964252065.1 uncultured Lichenihabitans sp. | reverse complement strand
CGGATCGGACGGCGCGGCGATCCGCGCCTGCATCGCAGCCGGCGCCCAGGGTCTCGTCTCAGCCGGCTTCGCACCCGGCATGGTGACGCCCGGCGAGTTCGAGGCCCTGTGCGAGGCGGTGGCGGGGGGCGTGACCGTGCTGCAGTCGACGCGGGCCGGCAGCGGCGTGACGCTCGACAGCCAGCGCCTGAAAGCGGCCGGCATCATCCCGGCCGACAATCTCAACCCGCAAAAGGCCCGCGTCCTGCTGGCGCTGGCCTTGACCATCACGCGGGACCCCGCCGAGATCCGGCGCATCCTCGCCACCTATTAGAACGACTGCGCTCGCGGCACCCTTGAGGAGATCGACATGCCTGCGCCGAACATGCTCGCCGCCGTCGAGGCCCTCAGCCTGATCAGGGCGGGGCAGCTGACGGCCTCGGACCTCGCCCGCGCCTGCCTCGAGCGGACCCGCGAGCGCGACGAGGCGGTCAAGGGCTGGGCTCACCTCGACCCCGGCCTTGTCATGACGCAGGCCCGCGCGCTGGACGCCGTGCCGCCGACCGGGCGGCTGCACGGGGTGGCCATCGCGGTCAAGGACGTGATCCTCACGGCCGACATGCCGACGCGCCACAATTCCCCGCTCTACGAGAACAGCGTCCCGGCCATCGACGCGGCTTGCGTCAAATCCTTGCGGGCGGCCGGCGCCATCGTCTTCGGCAAGACCGACACGACGGAATTCGCCGCCGTGACGCGCGGCGGCAAGGCCCGCAATCCCTACGACCCTCTGCGCTCGCCCGGGGGCTCGTCGAGCGGGTCGGCGGCGGTGATCGCCGACGGGCAGG
>CAXUMV010000133.1:0-7757 GCA_964252065.1 uncultured Lichenihabitans sp. | reverse complement strand
AGGCGACGATCGGGCTCGGCACCCAGACCGCCGGCTCGACGATCCGCCCCGCCTCCTTCTGCGGCGTCTATGCGATGAAGCCCACCTGGAACGCGGTCTCGCGCGAGGGGCTGAAGATGCTCGCCGCAAGCCTCGACACGCTCGGGTTCTTCACCCGCTCGGCGGACGACCTCGCCATCTTGGCCGACGTCTTCGCCTTCGAGGACCGCGATGCGCCACGACCCTTCGCCCTCGAGGGCGCGCGCATCGCGGCATGCCGCTCGCCCGCTTGGCCGAAGGCCGAGCCCGCGACCCGGGACGCCTTCGACCGCGGCTGCGCGCTGCTCCGGGCGGCCGGCGCGACCGTGGTCCCGCTCGATCTGCCGCCCGGCTTTGCGGCGCTCCCCGATCACCAGGCGACCGTGATGGCGGCCGAGGCCCGCGTCAGCCTGCTCAGCGAGGCGCAGGCCTCGCCCGATCGGCTGCACGACGACCTGAAGGCGATGGTCGAGAACCGGAAGGGCATCACCAGGACGATGCTGCTCGACGCCTACGATGCCGCCGCGCTGGCGCGGACCGCCTTCGACCGCCTGGGAAGCGAGTTCGACGCGGTGCTCACCCCGAGCGCGGTGGGCGAGGCGCCGGTCGGGACGATCACCGGCGACCCCTCGTTCAACGTCATCTGGACGCTGCTGCACGTGCCGGTGATCAACGTCCCGGGACTGACCGGACCGTCCGGCCTGCCGGTCGGCCTGTCGCTGGTCGCGCCCCGCTATCGCGACCGCCAGCTCATCGAGGTGGCGCGGGCGGTGGGTCCTCTTTTCCAGGCGGAGGGCGGGGCGGCCCCCGCGCCGGCCTGATCGCCGAGCGTCCGTCCGGTCAGCTTCGACCGACACGCCATTGCGGCGGCGGCGGCGTGCCGTTGACCGCGTAGTCTCCCACGATCCGGTCCTTGTAGATGCGCGGGTTGTGGGACGCGAGCGTGCGCGCATTGCGCCAATGCCGATCGAGGCCGGCCTTGCGCTTGACCGCGGAAGCTCCCAGCGCGTCGAAGGCGATCGTGGCGGCCTGCAGGACGAGGTCGATGACGACACCCTGGGCCTGGGCACTCTCGAGCTCGGCGATGCCGACGGCCGCCGTGAACGCCTCCGGATCGGCCCGTGCATCGGCCGCCCGCTGCAAGGCTTCGGCGACCTTGAGCACGATGGCACCGGCCGCGTAGGCGGCCCCCCGAACCCGGCCGACCACCTGGAGCACCTGAGGGTCCTGGCTCGAGCGTGGTGCCGCCGCATGCGTGTAGGTGCGGGCGCGGCTGGCCACGGCGGAGGCCAGCTCGTTCGACAGCGCCCTGCCGATGCCTGCGATGGTTGCGAGCTGGAAGAAGGCAGGCGCATAGCCGAACCGGTTGTCGGCCTTCGTAATGTCGGCGGCGTCGATGGCCGCAAGCCCTGCGTGATCCCGCCGGCCGGGACGCACTTCGTGTCGATGCTGAAGGACTCCTCGCTCGTTTCTATCATGGGGCTTTGGGAACTCAACGTTCTGGCGCAGTCCTACGGACGCGCCAATTACCGCTACATCGAGATGCTGACCACGGCCGCGGCGATCTACTGGATCATGTCCATGGTGTTCGAACTGATCCAGGCCCGGCTCGAACGCCGCTTCGGCCGCGGCCACGTTCGACGCGAAGGCTGAACCCTTGTGGCCCTGATCGAAGAGTTTCGGCTCGTCAGCTACCTGTCGCGATGGGAGCATGTCGTCCGCTACCCGCTCTCCTCGTCCTACCCCGAAAGCCTGACCGTGGACGACCTCCTGGTCCACGCGAGGGAGGCTGATCGCGAGGCCCTGTTCCGGACGCCGCTCGACTACAGGCCGATCCGCGGCAGCCCGCGGCTGCGGCAGGCCATCGCGGCGACCTACGCGAGGGTCCGGCCCGAGGACGTGATCGCTTTTGCGGGCGTCGACGAGGCGATCACCGCCGCTTTCCAGGCCCTGCTCGATCCGGCCGATCATGCCATCGTCACCGCACCCGCCTACCAGTCGCTCGAAAGCGTCCCGGCCTCGATCTGCGCCGTCCCGGCCGTTCCGCTCGATCCCGGGCGAGCCTGGCTCCTCGACCCCGCCCGCATCCGCGACGCGATCCGGCCGAACACCCGCGTCGTCGTCCTGAACGCGCCCCACAACCCGACGGGCTCTGCCGTCCCGGGCGGACTTCGATGTCATCGTGGCGCTGTGCCGGCAGCGCGGCTTGTGGCTGTTCTCGGACGAGGTGTACCGCGGCCTCGAATTCAATCCCTCGACCCGTCTGCCGCAGGCGAGCGACATCTACGAGCGGGGCATCTCGCTGAACGTCCTGTCCAAGGCCTACGGGCTGCCGGGGCTTCGCATCGGGTGGCTGGCTTCGCCAGACCCCGCCTTCCTGATGCGCGCCGAGCAGGCCAAGCAGTACCTGTCGATCTGCAACGCGAACGAAACGCTTGCCGCCGTCGCGCTCGACGCCCGGCGCGTCATTCTCGACGCCGTCATGGCGCAGGCGCGCAACAACCTTGCGCGCCTCGATGCCATCATGACGGCCCACCCCACGGTATTCGGCTGGACGCAGCCCCAGGCGGGGGTGCTCGGCTTTCCCCGCTACCTGGGCCCCGAGGGGGCCGAGGCTTTCGCGGCGCGGCTCGTCCGCCAGACCGGCATCCTACTGGTTCCCTCGATCGTCTACCGCTCCGTCCTGGCCACCGTTCCCGACGACCGCCTGCGGATCGGCTTCGGCCGACGTCTCACCGGCCAGGCTCTGGATGTCCTCCACGCCTCGCTCCTCGGTCCAGGAGCGGCCGGGAACGCTTGAGACGGGGTCAGGGCTGCACGAGGCTATAAGTTCACGGCTGTAGCCTGCCTCGGAAGGGGCGAAGCGAGCCAGGACTCCAAAGAAAATTTGTGTCACCAAGTAAGGTGATTGGCGCACCCGACACGATTCGAACGTGTGGCCTCTGCCTTCGGAGGGCAGCGCTCTATCCAGCTGAGCTACGGGTGCGGATCGTCTTGCCCTTGCCCTGATAGCGGATCGGGGGAGCGGCTGCAATAAGCGGGTCGGGCGCGGGTCCGGCGGGGGATGCGTTGCGGGGCGGGCGGGGCTCGCCCATGATGGCCGTCTCGATCAGGAGGGTCATCGTGCTGCGTGCCGCCGTTCCGCTTCTTCTTGCGTTGTTCGCTGCGCTGTCGCCGGCTCGCGCGGCGGCGTCGGTCGAGCCGCTCACGATCGTGACCGGGAGCGGCCCGCATGCCTTCCTGGTCGAGGTCATGCGGACCGATCAGGAGCGCGAGCGCGGCCTCATGTTCCGCCGCAGCCTGCCGCCCGACCGCGGCATGCTGTTCGACTTCAAGACGGCCGCTCCCGTGATGATGTGGATGAAGAACACCTATATTCCGCTCGACATGGTGTTCATCGGTCCGGACGGACGCGTGATCAGCACCGCGGTCGATGCCGAGCCGATGTCGGAACGCATCATTCCCTCGGGCGGGGCGGCGCTCGCCGTGCTCGAGGTCAAGGCCGGGACCGTGGCGCGCCTGGGCGTGCGGGTCGGCGACAGGATCGAGAACGCGATGTTCGCGCCCTGAGGGCCTTCCGGCGATCGCCGGCGTCGGATCGCCGCCGCCCTCATCGAAGCCGAGGCAATAAGAATCTTTACGGGGCCGGTGCTAGAACGCGGACACAACCCGGACGACGCGTTGCGCAGCATCCTTCTCTCATGGGCGTTTCTGGCCGCCCTGGCGGGCCCGGGCCTGGCGGTCGGCGCGGCGGAGCAGCCCGCATCCCGCCCCTTTGCGGCGCTCCTCAAGCAAGAGGCGGAGAATGCCGGGCTGCCGGCGGCCGTCGCCGATGCCGTGATGGCGGTCGAAAGCTCGTATGATCCCTCCAAGATCGGCAGCGTCGGCGAGATCGGCCTCATGCAGGTGCGGCCGGCCACCGCCGCCATGCTCGGCTTCCACGGCAGTCTTGCAGAGCTCGCCGACCCCGCGACCAATATCCACTATGGCGTGACCTACCTCGCTCAGGCCTGGCGCAAGGCGGGAGGTGATCTCTGCCGCGCGCTGATGAAATACCGCGCGGGCCACGGCATGGACGTCATGACCCCGCTGTCGGTGACCTATTGCGAGCGCGCGCGGGCCCATCTCAGTGCCGCCGGATCACCGCTCGCCCTCGGCGCCGCGCCCGGCCCCGGCACCCTCGTGTCCAGCGGCAGCGCGAGCCGCCGCGCCGGCCCGCGCCGCAACCCGGCGGTCGGGATGAGCAGTTCGGCCTTCTGGGCCGCCCATACGGCTCGCATTCGCCTCGCCAATGCCGCCGTCGAGCGGCGCTGGCGGCGCCTGGCCGCGCGCTGAGCGGGGGCCGGGACCGGGATTCTTGCCAACCTCGCGTTTGACCCCGTCCGCCCGCTCGGCTTAGCGTCGCGAGGCGGCCTCGGGCCGGCGGCGCCCAGCAACGGAAACAGTCATGGCCGATTTCTCCAACCTCCGCGTCGATCCGGGCAGGCTGTGGGACAGCCTCATGGCGATGGCGGCGATCGGGGGGACGCCGAAGGGGGGCTGCAATCGCCTGACCCTCACCGATCTCGACCGCGAGGGCCGCGCGCTGTTCGCCGGCTGGTGCGAGGCCGCGGGGCTGACGATGGCGGTCGACGGCATGGGCACCATGTTCGCGCGGCGCCAGGGCCTCGACGAGAGCCTGCCCCCGGTCCTGATGGGAAGCCATCTCGACACGCAGCCGACCGGCGGCAAGTTCGACGGCGTACTCGGAGTGCTCGGCGCCCTCGAGGTCGTGCGCACGCTGAACGATCTCGGCGTGCAGACCCGCCACCCGATCGAGATCGTGAACTGGACCAACGAGGAGGGCTCGCGCTTCGCCCCCGCCATGATCGCCTCGGGGGTCTTCGCCGGCGCCTTCACGCAGGACTTCGCCTATACGATCAAGGACCGCGATGGGCTGAGCCTGGGGGACGAGCTGAAGCGCATCGGCTTTGCCGGTCCCGCCCCCGTCGGCAAGCCGGTGCACGCCTATTTCGAGCTGCACATCGAGCAGGGCCCGATCCTCGAGGACGAGGGGGTCGACATCGGCATCGTCACCCATGGGCAGGGCCAGAACTGGTTCGAGATCACCCTCACGGGCTTCGAGAGCCATGCCGGCTCGACGCCGATGCCGCGGCGGCGCGACGCGCTGCTCGGGGCCGCGCGCATCGTCGAGCTCGTCAACCGCATCGGTCTCGACCATGCGCCGCTGGCGGTCGCGACCGCCGGGCTGATCAACGTCTATCCCAACTCGCGCAACGTGATCCCTGGCTCGGCGTTCCTCACATGCGAGGTCCGCCATCCCGAGGCGGAGGCGCTCGCCTCGATGCACGATGCGCTGCGGGCCGGGGTCGCGGCGATCTGCGAGCGGACCGGGCTGACGGTCGTCGTGGACAAGGTCTTCGACTACCCGCCCGTGCCGTTCGATCCCGATTGCGTGGCCGCCGTGCGGCGCGGCGCGCAGGCCTACGGCTACAGCCACCGCGACATCGTCTCGGGGGCGGGGCACGATGCCTGCTACCTCGCCCGGGTCGCCCCCACGGCGATGATCTTTACGCCGTGCGTCGGGGGCATCAGCCACAACGAGGCCGAGGCGATCTCGCCCGCATGGGCGGGCGCGGGCACGCAGGTGCTGATGCACGCGGTCCTCGACAAGGCGGGGATCCGCTGAGGAGGAGCCAATCTATGTCCGTGGTCATCAAGGGCGGCACGGTGGTCACGGCCGACGCCACCGCGCCGGCCGACGTGCTGGTCGAGGGAGAACTGATCCGCGCCGTGGGCCCGGATCTTGCCGGCGACCGCGTGCTCGATGCGACCGGCTGCTTCGTCATGCCCGGCGGCATCGACCCGCATACCCATCTCGAGATGCCCTTCATGGGCACCACGACGGTGGACGACTTTGCGACCGGCACGGCGGCTGCCCTCTCGGGCGGCACGACCATGGTGGTGGATTTCTGCATCCCAGATCACGGCCAGCCGCTCATGGCGGCGCTGGCCGACTGGGACCGGCGTGCGGCGGGCGCCTGCGCCGACTACTCGTTCCACATGGCGATCGTCGAGTGGACCGAGGCGGTCAGCGACGCCATGGCGGCCGTGGTGGCGCGCGGGGTGACGACGTTCAAGCACTTCATGGCCTACAAGGGCGCGCTGATGGTGAACGACGACGAGATGTTCGCGTCCTTCTCGCGCTGCGCCGAGATCGGCGCGATGCCGCTCGTCCATGCCGAGAACGGCGACGTGGTGGCGGCGCTGCAGCAGCACTACCTCGATCGCGGCATCACCGGACCCGAGGCGCACGGCTACTCGCGCCCGCCCGAGCTCGAGGGGGAGGCCGCCAACCGGGCCATCATGCTGGCCGACCAGGCCGGCGTGCCGCTCTACATCGTGCACACCTCCTCGATGCCCGCCCACGAGGCGATCCGGCTCGCGCGGGCGCGAGGGCAGCGCGTCTACGGCGAGCCGCTGATCCAGCATCTCCTGCTCGACGAGGGCGAGTACCAGCACCCGGACTGGGACCATGCGGCGCGCCGCGTGATGTCGCCCCCGTTCCGGGCCAAGGCGCACCAGGACGACCTGTGGCACGGCCTGCGCGCCGGCTCGCTGCAGGTGGTGGCGACCGACCATTGCGCCTTCACGACCGCGCAGAAGCGGACCGGCCTGGGCGACTTCACCAGGATCCCCAACGGCACGGCGGGGCTCGAGGACCGCATGCCCCTGCTGTGGACCCACGGGGTCGGGACCGGGCGGCTGACCATGAACGAGTTCGTCGCGGTCACCTCGACCAACATCGCCAAGATCCTGAACCTCTACCCGCGCAAGGGCGCCATCGTCCCGGGGGCCGAGGCCGACATCGTGGTCTGGGACCCGGCCCTGAGCAAGACGATCGCCGCCGAGCGGCAGGTCTCGGCCATCGACTACAACGTCTTCGAGGGTTTCCGCTGCGAGGGGCTGCCGCGGTTCACCCTTTCGCGCGGCGCGCTCGCCTTTGCGGACGGAGCCGTGAGCGCGAAGCCGGGGCAGGGCCGCTTCATCGCCCGCCGGCCTTTCTCGGCGGCCGCGGAGGCGCTGCGGCGGGAGCGGCTGGGCCGCGAGCCGAGGCCCGTGGCGCGGCGGTAACGCTCCGTCGGATTCAAATCGCCGCAGGCCCTGGCCGCTTGACAAAGAAAAAGCCGTTTCGCCCGCGAAGCTTCTGGCATCGAGGCGCGAAGCGCGTCATCATCCTGTCCGGATGGTCCGCTAGGCCTTAGACCGGAGTCGGAACGTTGGCGGGGGCAGGGGATTGCCTCGTCGAACGTGCCGTCATCAGGACCCATCCCGGGCAGGGAGGCTGACATGCTTGTATCGGACCTGTTGCATTCGTGTACGAACGATCGCGTGGCCGCGGCGGCCGTGTCTTCGATCGGCGGAGCCTTTGCGTCCCACGTGCAGGCCTGCGCCGACCAGCATGGCGTGACGATGGGCGCCTATGCGGCCCGCATGGTGCGTGAGTTCGCCCTTGGCGCGAGCGAGCGGGACTGGCGCGACCTCGTCGTGGCGTGTCGCGGGGCGGACCATCCGGTACTGGCCGGGCTGCAGCTGATCGTCGACCGGCGCGGTGGTCCGAGCCGGAAATTTACCGGTGTGCGCCAGTCGTTCCCGGCCGCGTTGGTGGCGGCGTAGACATATGCCCTTCTCCCGCTCCGCGGGAGAAGGTGCCCGACAGGGCGGATGAGGGGACTCAC
>CAXUMV010000132.1:0-8597 GCA_964252065.1 uncultured Lichenihabitans sp. | reverse complement strand
GCTGTCGTGTTCCTCGCCCTGCAGCGCCTCGCGCGCAGCCCCTGGGGCCGGGTGCTGCGCGCCATCCGGGACAACGAGGGGGCGGCGGCGGCGCTCGGCAAGAACCCCACCGCGTTCCGCCTGCAGGCCTTCGCGCTCGGGGGCGCCCTGATGGGCCTCGGCGGCGCCGTGCAGGCCCATGCGATCGGCTTCATCGCGCCCGACAATTACCTGCCCGCGCTCACCTTCCAGGTCTGGACCATGCTGATCCTGGGCGGCGCCGGCAACAACGCCGGGGCCGTGCTGGGGGCCCTGGTGGTGTGGGGCCTGTGGAGCGGGTCGGGCGCGCTGATCGGCGCCGCCGTGCCGGCCGAGTGGCAGGCGCGAGCGGCGGCGCTGCAGCTCACCGCCATCGGCATCGCGCTCGCGGCGGTGCTGGTGCTGCGCCCGCGCGGGCTGCTCGGGGAACGCACGTTGATGCTCCGCCTGCCGCCCCGCTGACGGCATCCGGCCTTGCCCGGTGCTGGAGCGGCTCCGTCCGCAGGAGCGCTTGCGGGCGCGCCTGTGTCCGGCCCGCACTAGTGGCGCCCGCGCGGCTTGCCTTACAAGAACGCCGCAGTCGGGGCGTTCTCCTCGGCCCTCCGCGCACCCCTTCGGGAGTCTCATGGACCGCAAAGCGTTGATCGGCCTGTTGTCGGGCGTCACGGCCGTCATCGCGACGATGATCGGGGTCGCCCTGGTCAACACGCGGGAGGCGGAGGGGGCGGCGACGCCGATGCGGCCCCAGCAGCACGACTGCGCCATGGGCTCGCGGCCGAGCGAGCCCGGCTACGGCGTCATCCCGCCGAACGAGGTCTGCGCCCGCTCTTACTGAGAGAAGCTCGACACCGCCCTGAGATAGGCGGCCCGCGCCGCGGGCAGCGACAGCCCGCGCGGCCCGAACACGTCACGCTCGAGGAAGAAGCCGGTCAGCCGGAACCCGGCCGCGACGTCGTCCGGCGAGGCCTGGGTCTCGTCCATGCGCAGGAACGCCGGCAGCGCCAGCAGGCGGCCGGCATAGGGCGCCCCAGCGGCGGCGCTGACGGCCCGGCCCGATTTCGGCGACACGAAGACGAGATCCGCGGTGCTTCCGCTCGCCGCGCAGCGCGTGAGGTCGAGCCCGAAGCCGAGCTCGCGAAGCATGGTCAGCTCGAAGCGGGCCATGGCGGCCGGCGCCGCGGCAGGCGGATCGAGCGCATCGAGCAGCGCGTCGAGGCGGTCGTGCAGCGCCTCGTGTGGCTCGCGCTCGGCCAGGAGCCGGACCAGGGCACAGAGGTGCTGCACGGCGTGCAGCGCCGCGGCCGACGCCATGATGCCCGCGGCCCGCTGGCGCAGCGGCTCGACCGTGAAGGCGCCGAGCTCTTCCTCGACCCGCGACCGCCAGGCAAGCTCGACACCGTTGCCCGGCTGCAGCACCGGCCGCAGCCGCCGCGAGCGGCCGCCGGGCACGAAGCCCGCATGGCGGCCATGGTGGCGCGTCAGCACCTCGAGGATGACGCCCGTCTCCCCGTGCCGGCGCACGCCCACCACGATGCCGCTGTCCGTCCAGTCCATCTGCTCGCACCGGACTATCCCCCCTTGGGGAACTCCAGGCCCATCTCGCGGTAGCGCTCGGGGTCGTCGCCCCAGTTCTCGCGGACCTTGACGAAGAGGAACAGGTGCACCTTGGCGTCGGCGGCCTCGCCGATGTCGGCGCGGGCCGCGCTGCCGATCGACTTGATGGTGCGGCCGCCTTCGCCGATGACGATCTTCTTGTGCCCCTCGCGGGTCACGAAGATGGTCTGCTCGACCCGGATCGAGCCATCGGGCATGTCCTTCCAGGCGTCGGTCTCCACCGTGGTCTGGTAGGGCAGCTCGTCGTGCAGGCGCTCGAACATCTTCTCCCGAGTCACCTCGGCCGCGAACACGCGCAGCGGGGCGTCGGACACCTGGTCCTCGGGGTAGAGCCAGGGGCCCGGCGGCACGGCGCGGGCCATCTTCTCGCGCAGCTTGGGCAGGCCATGCCCCCGCAGGGCGGAGATCATGAAGGTTTCCTCGAAGGCCAGGCGCGCGTTGATCTCGGCCGTGAGCGCCAGCAGCGTCTCGGTCTCGACCGTGTCGATCTTGTTGAGAACCAGCATGCGGGCGCGGCCGACGCCGGTGAGCCGCTCGACGATCTCCTGGTTCGCCTCGTCGAACCCCTTGCGGGCGTCGATCAGCAGGGCGACGATGTCGGCATCGCCCGCCCCGCCCCAGGCCGCCGTCACCATGGCGCGGTCGAGCCGCCGCTTGGGCGGGAAGATGCCCGGCGTGTCGACGAAGATGAGCTGGCTCGCGCCCTCGAGCGCGATGCCGCGGATCAGGCTGCGGGTGGTCTGCACCTTGCGGGTGACGATCGACACCTTCGTGCCGACCAGCGCGTTAATCAGGGTCGACTTGCCGGCGTTGGGGGCGCCGATCAGGGCCACGAAGCCGCAGCGGGTCTGCGGGGCTTCGGCGGGGTCGGTCATGCGTCGTGCTCCGCCGGCTGGATTCCCTCGCGGACCATGAAGGCCTCCGCGGCGCTCTGCTCGGCGGCGCGCTTGGAGGCACCGAGACCGAGGCCGGCCTCGAAGCCGCCGACCGCGACCGCGATCGTGAAGGCGGGCGCGTGGTCCGGGCCCTGCCGGTCGATCTCGCGATAGGCTGGGGCGGGCCGGCCGCGGCCCTGCGCCCATTCCTGCAGCGCGGTCTTGGGGTCCCGCAGCGGCCGGCCCGGCGAGCGCATGCGCGGCTCCCAGACGGGCAGCACCACGGCCGCGGCGGCCGGGTAGCCGCCGTCGAGGAACACGGCCCCGATGACCGCCTCGCAGGCATCGGCCAGGATCGCGGGTTTGGTCTCCCCCCCGCTCTGCATCTCGCCCTCGCCCAGGCGCAGATGGGGCGACAGCGCCCATTGCAGCGCGACCTCGGCGCAGGTCTCGCGGCGGACGAGCTGGGCGAGGCGGCGCGACAGCTCCCCCTCCTCGGCGCCCGGAAAGGCATCGAACAGCATGGCGGAGACCACGAGCCCCAGCACGCGGTCGCCCAGAAATTCGAGCCGCTGGTAGGAGCCGATGCGGGAGCGGTCGGACGGCAGATGGCTGATGTGGGTCAGGGCCCGGGCGAGCAGCGACTTGTCG
Organism: uncultured Lichenihabitans sp.; assembly: GCA_964252065.1. GTDB lineage: Bacteria > Pseudomonadota > Alphaproteobacteria > Rhizobiales > Beijerinckiaceae > Lichenihabitans. Next base: position 5,439 of record CAXUMV010000132.1, on the reverse strand, counting down.
GCGAAGACATGGCCGAGACGGGCCTCGAGCGGCCCCTCGGCGGTCATCTGACGAGCGAGAAGATGCGATCCCAGCGGATGCTGCCGGGCCATGTCCAGAACTGCCAGACGGGCGCCTGGCCGTCGATCGAGAAGAAGATGATCTCCGCGCGTCCCACGAAGTTCTCGAACGGCACGTAGCCGACGCCGTCCTCGTCCGGCGGCACGCGCGAGTCGGTCGAGTTGTCGCGGTTGTCGCCCATCATGAAGTAGCTGTTCGGCGGCACGGTGAAGACGCCGGTGTTCGAGTAGAGCCCGTTGTCGCCGCTCAGCTGGATGATGCGGTGGGTGACCCCGCCCGGCAGGGTCTCGTTGTAGGTCGGGACCTCGACCTCCTGGCCGAACTGGTTGCGGGTGGTGACCTTCTGGGTCGGCTCCCGCGGCACGATCTGGCCGTTGATGTAGAGCCGGGCCTCGACGAGCTGGATCTTGTCGCCCGGCAGGCCGATCACGCGCTTGATGTAGTCCTTGGAGGTGTCCTTGGGGAACTTGAAGACCGCTACGTCCCCGCGCTTGGGGGTGGACGCCATCACCCGGCCCGTGAAGAAATCGGGGCTGAGCGGAAAGGAATGATGCGAGTAGCCGTAGGAGTACTTCGACACGAACAGGTAGTCGCCGATGTCGAGCGTCGGGATCAGCGAGCCCGATGGGATGTTGAAGGGCTGGAACAGGAAGGTCCGCACCACGAAGGCGATGACCAGGGCCTGGAGCACGACCTTGACGATCTCGCCGAGGCCGCCCTCCTGCGCGGCCTTGGCCGGGCGGTCGGCCTGCCCCTTCTGCAGTCTCAGCGGTTCGGTCATCGTCGCTCTCGATCTCGCCGCGCGCCCGTCGGGCTCTCGCGTCGGCGCCCGCTATAGCTCTCGGGGACCCCGACGCCAAGAGCAAGGCGCAAGGGTGGAGCTTGCGTAGGCGAGGCCGCGCGGGAACGCCCGCGTCTAGGACCGCCACCAAGCGGAGGACACGACCAGGACGACGCCCGCGGCGAAGAGCACCAGACCCGCGGCGAAGACACTGCTCGAGACCATCACGTCGACCCGGACATGGGAGCTGGTGCGGGCGCCATCCTGTCGGGTCCGTCCGGTCGCATCCCATCCCGGACAGGGGCAGCCGACAGGTCCATGAGGGCTTGCAGCAGGTCGGAGGGCGAGGCCGGCTTGATCAGGCGCGGCGCCTCGCTGAATTCCATCGGGTCGGACCCGTCTCGTGGATAACCCGTATGGATGATGAAAGGAACGTTTTGCCGGCGCAGCTGTCGCGCGAGGTCGAGACACAGTCCGTCCCGCACCTTGACATCGATCACGGCGTATCGGGGAGTCTGCCGGTCCAGTAACGACAGGGCGGTCGCGATGGTCGATGCAGGCCCGATCACCTCATACCCCGCCCCGACCAGCGTGTCGGACAGATCGAGGCCGATCAAGGGCTCGTCATCCACCAGAAGGACCGAAATATTCCTACCATCGGTTTTCATGAACCACCCTCGTGGTAGTTTACCGGACGCAAGCAGCACAAGCCAGGGTGGCGCGTCGTTTGTTCGATGCCCGACATTGCTTCAGTGTTGGCTACCCGACAAGCTGGGGATTTATTGCTATTCCCAAGGGAAAGGCCTAGTCATGATTATCTCGCGCCGCTTAAAGCGGCGCGCGACTGGGGGATTCGAGCGCTCTCGCCGCATGTCGGGGATAGAGCCTTGCCCATGATCGATCAGCACCATGTGAAGAACTGCTTGTTGCGAGTCCTCTCGGCAGACGACTTCGACCTGCTCAAACCGCACCTGCGGCTGGAGAAAACTGAACTGCATCAGGTGCTGATCGCGCCGAACACGCCGATCGAGCATCTCTTCTTCCCGGAGGTCGGGTTCGCCTCGATCACCTCGGAAGGCGTCGGCAAGATCGAGGTCGGCATCATCGGCCGGGAAGGACTGGTCGGCGCCGCACCGGTGCTGCTCGGCAGCGACCGGTCTCCGCACGACCACTTCGTCCAGGCGCCGGGCGACGTCCTGGCCATCGGGATCGAGGAGATCCGCGAGGCGGTGAATCGGAGCGCCTCGCTACGGATCTTGCTGCTGCGCTTCGTCCAGACGCTGCTCGTCCAGACGTCGCAGACCGCATTCGTGAACGCGACCTTCGACATCGAGGCGCGCCTCGCCCGCTGGCTGCTCATGTGCCAGGACCGGCTCGGCGGCACCGAGTTCGCGCTCACCCACGAGTTCCTGTCGATCATGCTCGGCGTGCAGCGGACGAGCGTCACGCTGTCCCTGCAGACGCTCGAGGGAAGCCGCCTGATCAAGGCGCGGCGCGGCCGGATCGAGATCACCGACCGCGACCAGCTCATTGCGCTGGCCGAGAAGGCCTACGGCGTTCCCGAAGCCGAGTACGCCCGCCTCATCGACGAGGACTGGCTGGCGCGCGCCACCTCGATCGACGCCTGACCTCCTGCCGCACTGCGGCCCTAACCGGTCCGCCGTCACCGCGAGGCGCGCAGCGCCGTGGCGATCCAGGGCTCCCGTGTGTCGCGATGGATCGCCGCGCTTCGCTTGCCATAACGGCACCGGGGTTCCCTCCCTAGCGCAGGGACCCCTCGGGCCTGGCTTCGATGAGCACATAGGCCTGGGCGAGGGGATACTCGTCCGTCAGGGTGATGTGGATGACGGGGCTGTGCCCGGCCGGGGTCAGGGCCGCGAGGCGGGCCGCCGCGCCGCCGGTCAGCGCCATGGTGGGCTGGCCGGAGGGGAGGTTCACGACCCCCATGTCACGCCAGAAGACGCCCGCGTTGAGCCCCGTGCCGAGCGCCTTGGCGCAGGCCTCCTTGGCGGCGAAGCGCTTGGCATAGGAGGCGGCCCGGCCGGCGCGCCGCTCGCTCTTCTGCCGTTCCACCGGGGTGAAGCAGCGCTCGACAAAGCGGTCGCCGAACTTCTGCAGGGTCTGCTCGATCCGGCGGATGTCGCAGAGGTCGCTGCCGAGGCCGATGATCACGCGCCCGCCCGCGCCCGTCCGCGCGCCATCGCGGCCCGCATGCGGCCGACCGCAGCCGAGAGGCCCTCGAAGATGGCCTCGCCAACCAGGAAATGGCCGATATTCAGCTCGACGATCTCCGGCACGGCGGCGATGGTCTCGGCCGTCGCGTAGTCGAGGCCGTGGCCGGCGTGGCACTCGATGCCGAAGCGGTGCGCCAGGGCGGCGGCGGCGCAAAGGCGGGCGAACTCGGCCTCGGCGGCGGCCGGGTCGGTCTCGACGAGCTCGCACCAGCGGCCGGTGTGAAGCTCGACCACCGGCGCCCGCAGGTCCCGCGCCGCCTCGATCGCCGCCGTCGAGGGCTCGATGAAGAGCGAGACCCGGATACCGGCGGCGGTCAGCGCCACGGCCGCCGGGCGCACGGCCTCGAAGGCGCCCACGACGTCGAGCCCGCCCTCCGTGGTCCGTTCCTCGCGCTTCTCCGGCACGAGGCAGGCGGCATGGGGGCCGGCCGCAAGGGCGATCTCCACCATCGCGGAGGTGACCGCCATCTCGAGGTTCAGCGGCTTGCGGATTGCCGCCTTGAGCCGCGCGATATCCTCGTCGCGGATGTGCCGCCGGTCCTCGCGCAGATGGGCCGTGATGCCGTCCCCCCCGGCCTCAATGGCCAGGAGCGCCGCCCGCACCGGGTCGGGCCCCCGGCCGCCGCGGGCGTTGCGCACGGTCGCGACGTGATCAATGTTGACGCCCAGGCGGAGCGGAGCGGGCATTGGGGGTCCTCAGGCGGGCGGGGGCGTCAGCGCCCGGCTGCCGGGCTTGACCGGCGGGATGGCGGCCAGCTCCGGCGGCAGGGCGTCCGCCGCATAGGTGGGCACGTCGAGCGTCGCCAGGGCCACGCGCGGGGCCCCGATCTCCGCCCGTCCGCCGGAGCGATCGATGAGGCAGGCGGCGCCCACGATGCGGCCGGGATGGCTGGCCAGCGCTGCGAGGCATTCGCGGGAGGAGAGGCCCGTGGTGATGATGTCCTCGACCATCAGGACCCGCTCGTCGGGGCGGATCGAAAATCCCCGCCGGAGGCGGAACACCCCCTCCTCGCGCTCGACGTAGATGGCCCGCGCCCCGAGCGCGCGCGCCGTCTCGTAGCCCGGGATGATGCCGCCCACGGCGGGCGACACCACGACGTCGACCGGCCCGAACGCCGCCAAGGCTTTCGCGGCCAGCGCGGCGCAGAGGCGCTCCGTGCGCCGCGGATCCTCGAAGACGAACACCTTCTGCAGGAACACGGGGCTGCGCAGCCCGGAGGTCAGGATGAAGTGGCCCTCGAGCAGCGCGCCCGCGGCCCGGAACTCGGCCAGCACCTCGTCCTGCGTCATGGCCACCCTATCCGTTGACGCGCTCGGCCTGCGAGACGACCGGCTCGTGCTTCAGGCGCTGCACGATCGCGCTCAGCTGCTTGAGGTTCAGGACCTCGACGTCGAACAGCATGGTGCGCACGTCCGGCGACCGGGTGGTGACCCGGACGTCCTCGATGTTGGCGCCGAGCTCGGCGATCACGCCCGTGATCGCCGCAAGGCACCCGGGCTCGTTGATGGCGACGACCTCGATCTGGGCGGGAAAGCGCTCCTGGCCGTCGCCGTCGATGTCCCAGCGCACGTCGAGCCAGCGGGCGTTGTCGTCGAAGCTCCCGAGCGCCGGCGACTGGATCGGATAGATCGTGATCCCCTCCCCCGGCGTGAGGATGCCGACGATGCGGTCGCCCGGCACGGCGCCGCCGTTCGGCGCGAAGCGGACCGGCAGGTCCCCGCGCAGGCCGCGGATGGGGATGGCGTCGCCCCCGGCCGCGCCGGGAACGCGGAACCGCAGGCTCTCGGCCTTGTCGAGCCCGAACCAGCCGGCTTCGCCCCGGTCGCTCGTGGCGCCCGGCTTGCGCTCCTCCTTGAAGTCGGGGTGGATCGCCTTGACGATGTCGCCGGAGAACATCTCGCCGCGCCCCACGGCCGCGAACACGTCCTCGAGCGAGTGGCGCGCGAGCCGCGGCAGGGCGGCTTTCAGCTTCTCCTCGGTGATCGGGCGCCCGACGCGCTCGAAGGCGCGCATGACGATCTGCCGGCCGAGCCCGGCATATTGGGCGCGCGCGGCACTGCGCGTTGCGCGCCGGATGGCCGCCTTCGCCTTGCCGGTGACCGCGATGTGCTCCCAGGCGGCGGGCGGGACGTGGCCGCCCGCGCAGGCGATCTCGACCTCGTCGCCGTTCTTAAGCTCAGACATCAGGGGCGACACGCGCCCGTCGATCTTGGCGCCCACCGCGGCATTGCCGACGTCGGTGTGCACCGCATAGGCGAAATCGATGGCCGTGGCCCCGCGCGGGAGCGCGATGAGCCGGCCCTTGGGCGTGAAGCAGAAGACCTGGTCGTGGAAGAGCTCGAGCTTGGTGTGCTCCAGGAACT
>CAXUMV010000131.1:5879-8627 GCA_964252065.1 uncultured Lichenihabitans sp. | reverse complement strand
GAAGGTCCCCTCATCCCCGCTTCGCGGACCTTCTCCCCGGGCGGGGAGAAGGGCAAACGCGGCATCCGTTCACCTGGATCCGGAGCCCTGCGGGTCCCCAGCACAAGGGTTGAGTGATGCTGCGCTTCTCCGCCAATCTCGGCTTTCTCTGGCCCGACCGGCCGCTGCTGGAGCGGATCGACGCCGCGGCGCGGGCCGGGTTCCGGGCGATCGAGCTGCACTGGCCCTACGACGTCGCGGCCGACGACGTCAGGCACAGGTGCGCGGCGAACGGGCTGACCCTGCTCGGGGTCAACACGGTGCGCGGCGATGTGGCGGCGGGGGAGTTCGGCTTGGGGGCGCTTGCCGGCCGGGAAGCCGAGTTCCAGGCCGCCGTCGACCAGGCGATCGCCTTCTGCGTGGCGGCGGGCGGCAACGCCATCCATTGCATGGCCGGCGTCGTCCCGCCGGCCGGGCGGGAGCGGGCCCGGGCCGTGCTGCTCGAGAACCTGCGCGCCGCCTCGGCCAAGGCCGCCCCGCACGGCATCACCCTGCTGCTCGAGCCCATCAACCCCCGCGACGCGCCGGGCTACTTCTACAGCACGGCGGCCGAAGGCGCGGCGATCGTCGAGGCGGCGGGCTGCGCCAACGTCAGGCTGATGTTCGACTGCTACCACGTGGGGTCGAGCGAGGGCGATGTGATCGCCAACCTCGAGCGCTTCCTGCCAATCATCGGCCATGTTCAGATCGCGGCCGTGCCCGGCCGCGCCGAGCCCGACCGGGGCGAGCTCGACTACCGTGCGGTCTTCGAGGCGCTCGAGCGCCTGCCCTATGCCGGATGGACGGGCGCCGAGTACAAGCCCGCCGGCCCGACCGACGAGGGCCTGGGATGGGCCCGCACGCTCGGCGTCTCGCTGGCGTCCTGACGCGGCCCGAAGAACGAGGACACCCTCCATGCTGCTCGGATGCATCGCGGACGACCTGACCGGCGCGACCGACCTCTCGCTCACGCTGAGCCAGGAAGGCCTGCGCACCGTCCAGTGCACCGGCCTGCCCTCGGCGGCGCTCGACCTGTCCGGCATCGATGCCCTGGTGATCGCCCTGAAATCCCGGTCGATCCCGGCGGCCGAGGCCGTCGCCCAGTCGCTGGAGGCGGCCCGCCGGCTGCGCGCCTCGGGGGCTCGCCGCCTGCTGTTCAAATACTGCTCGACCTTCGATTCGACCGAGGCCGGCAACATCGGCCCGGTCGCCGAGGCCCTGCTCGATCTCGTGGGGGGCGGCCCGACCATCGCCTGCCCGGCCTTTCCGCGGGTGGGGCGCACCATCTATGCGGGGCAGCTCTTCGTGAACGGCGTGCCGCTGGCCGAAAGCCCGATGAAGGACCACCCGCTCAACCCGATGCACGACAGCGATCTCCGGCGCGTGCTGGGCCGCCAGGCGCGGCGGTCGGTCGGGCTGGTCGGCTTTGCGGACGTCGAGGCGGGGCCAGAGCGCATCCGGGCGGCGCTCGCGCGGGAGGAGGGGGCGGGCCGGCCGCTCTGCATCGTCGACGCCCTGACCGACCGCCACCTCCGCGACATCGGGGCGGCGGTCGCCGACCTGCCGCTGGTCACCGGCGGCTCGGGCATTGCCATGGGGCTGCCGGCCGCCTACCTGGCCGCGGGCTTGCTCGCGGCATTGACGACGCCGCCGCGCGTCATGGCGGCACCCGCGGGCCGGGCCGCGATCCTCGCCGGGTCGTGCTCGGCCGCGACCCGCCAGCAGGTGGCGCGCGCCGAAGCGGCCGGCCTGCCGGCGTTCCGGCTCGAGGCGGCGCGCCTGGCGGAGGGCAGCCAGTCGGTCGGGGACGTGCTCGGCTGGGTCGACGCCCAGTCCGACGCCCGGCCCATCCTGGTCTACTCCAGCGCCGACCCGGAGGTCGTGCGCGACACCCAGGCCCGGCTCGGGCGCGAGGCGGCGGGCACCATGATCGAGGACGCGCTGGCCGGGACGGCGCGCGGGCTCCGGGACCGCGGCTTCACGCGCCTGCTGGTCGCGGGCGGCGAGACGTCCGGCGCCGTCGTCCAGGCGCTCGGCGCGCAGGCGCTGGCGATCGGGCCGGAGATCGATCCCGGCGTGCCCTGGACCCGGACCCTCGAGGGCCCCGACCTGGCGCTCGCCCTGAAGTCCGGCAACTTCGGCACGCCCGACTTCTTCCTCAAGGCCTGGGCGCACCTGTCATGAGCGATGCGGCGCTGCGCGAGCGGGTCTGCGCCGTCGGCGCCTCGCTGTTCCGGCGCGGGCTGACCTTCGGCTCGACCGGCAACATCTCGGTCCGCCACCCCGACGGCGGCTGGCTGATGACCCCGACCAACGCCTCCCTGGGCGAGCTCGACCCGGCGCGGCTGTCGCGCCTCGACGAGGCGGGCGGGCTGCTGGAGGGCGACAAGCCCACCAAGGAAGCCGTCCTGCACCAGGTGATGTATGCGCGCCGGCAGGGCGCCCGGGCGGTGGTCCACCTGCACTCGACCCATTCGGTCGCCGTCTCGTGCCTGCAGGGGCTCGACCGCTGCAACTGCCTGCCGCCCCTGACGGCCTATTACGTGATGCGCGTCGGACGCCTGCCGCTGGTGCCCTACTGCCCGCCCGGCGACGAGAGCCTCGTGCGCGCGGTCGATAAGCTCGCGGGCGACCACCATGCGGTGCTGCTGGCGAACCACGGACCGGTCGTCGCCGGCACGAGCCTCGACAACGCCATGTATGCGACCGAGGAGCTCGAGGAGACGGCGC
>CAXUMV010000131.1:3467-5869 GCA_964252065.1 uncultured Lichenihabitans sp. | reverse complement strand
CCCGGAATACCGGAAGCTCTCCTCGCTCACCTCCGGGATGTCTTCCTCGCGGATGTTCATGATCTTCCCGCCCTGCCGCGCATCTTCCTGCTGCTGCGCAGCCAGCCCGTCAATCCGCTGACGCCCGCACAGGTCGAGGATCTGCGGGCCCGCCTGCAGCTCTGGTGACGGCGGCGCTCCCGCGGCCCGGCAGGCCGCGGCATCAGCGCCGGTACAGCGTCGCGGGATGGGGTGCGGCGAGGCGGGCGTGCCCGAACAGCTTGTCGCGCAAGGTGCCCTCGGCGTAGCGCTTCTTGTAGCGGCCGCGGCGCTGCAGCTCGGGCACCAGCAGGTCGACGACATTGACGAAGGTCTCGGGCCGGACCGCGAAGGCGAGGTTGAACCCGTCGAGGTCCGTGTCGTCGATCCAGCCCTCCAGCTGGTCGGCGACGCTTGCCGGGGAGCCGGCCACGACCGGGCCGATGCCGCCGAGCGAGACGTGGTCGGCGACCTCGCGCACGGTCCAGCGGCGGCTCGGGTCAGCGCGCGTGATGTTGTCCAGCGCCGTGCGGCCGGCGTCGTTCTCGACGTGCTCGACGCTCGCGTCGGGATCGAGGGTCGAGAAGTCGACGCCCGTCCAGCCGGACATCAGGGTCAGCGCCCCGACGGGATCGGCGTAGCGCTGGTAGTCGGCCAGGAGCGCCTGCGCGTCCGCGTCGGTCGGGGCCACGATGGCGGTCATCATGCCGAAGATCGTCACCGCGGCGGGGTCGCGACCCGCCTCGCGCACGGCGGCCCGGACGGCCGCGACGCGCGGGGCGATCACGGCCTTGGACGGCCCCGACATGAACACGCACTCGGCATGGCGCCCCGCAAAGGCGCGGCCGGCCGGCGAGGTCCCGGCCTGGTAGAGCACGGGGGTGCGCTGCGGCGAGGGCTCGCTGAGGTGGATGGCGTCGAGGCTATAGTGGGGCCCCGCGTGCCGGACGCGGCGGACGCCGTCCGGCCGGGTGAACACGCCCGCCTGCCGGTCCGCCACCACCGCGTCGTCGGCCCAGGAACCTTCCCAGAGCTTGTAGACCACCGCCATGTAGTCCTCGGCGACCGCGTAGCGGTCGTCGTGGCCGCGCTGGCCGGCCTGTCCCGACCCGCGCGCCGCGCTGTCGAGGTAGCCCGTGACCACGTTCCAGCCGATGCGGCCGTCCGTGAGGTGGTCGAGCGTCGACATCCGGCGCGCGAAGGGGAAAGGCGGCTCGTAGGACAGGGTCACGGTCACCCCGAAGCCGAGGTGCTCGGTCGCGGCCGCCATGGCGGGGACGAGCAGCAGCGGATCGTTGACCGGCACCTGGGCCGCATGGGCGAGCGCCGCCGCGGGGGTGCCGCCGAACACGTCGTAGACGCCCAGCACGTCGGCGAGGAACAGCCCGTCGAACAGCCCGCGCTCCAGCGTCCGCGCGAGCTCGATCCAGGGTTTCAGGCTGCGGTAGTCGCGCGAGCGGTCGCGCGGATGGCGCCAGAGCCCCGGCGACTGGTGCGCGACGCAGTTCATCTCGAAGGCGTTGAGGCGGATCTCCTTGGCCAAGACCTACTCCGCGATGGACGGCCGAAGGAGCGGCCCGCTGCTCGCGTCGACGGCCTGGAGCCGGATCGTCCCGGCCAGCGGGCGCTCCCCTTCCGTCATCGCGAGGCGCGACGCCCCTTGGCGATCCAGGCCTCCCGCGTGGAACGATGGATCGCCACGCTTCGCTCGCGATGACGGTGCCGGGTGTCCGGACTGCCTCTTGTACCAGGCTGTATCGAGCAAAACCGGTGTCCGAACGGCCGTGTCGTCTTCGCGAGCGAAGCGTGGCGATCCATGGTCAGGCCTCTGCGCCGCGGCATGGATCGCCACGGCGCTCGAGGCGCCTCGCGATGACGGCCCAAGGGAGGGGTTCACCTCGGTGCAGGAGCCAATCAGATCGCGCCGTGGCGGGGCGGCCGGATGCCGTTCAGCCAGTAGTCGCCGATGAACTTGTACTTCCAGCGCAGCGGGTCGTGCACCGTATGGGTGCGGGCGTTGCGCCAGTAGCGGTCGAGCCCGTGCTCGGCGAGGGTCGCGCTGGAGCCGCCGAGCTCGATCAGCTTGGAGGATATGAAGAGGGCCGCCTCCGTGGTGGCGACCTTGGCTTCGGCGACCGCGATCGAGGCCGCCGCGACCGTGTCCTCGGTCGGCTCGGCGGTCGCGGCATCCACGAAGCGGCCCGCCCGGTCGAGCAGGGCGCCCGAGGCATCGGCCCGGATCTTCATCTCGCCCGCGATGGCGATGACGTAGGGGTCGAGGCTCGCCTGGTCGACGCCGCTGTCGCGGGTGGGACGGCTTATGGTCCGCACGAAGCGCACGGTCTCGGCGAGCGCCGCCTCGGCGATTCCCTGCTCCACGGCGG
>CAXUMV010000131.1:0-3457 GCA_964252065.1 uncultured Lichenihabitans sp. | reverse complement strand
GGGCGAAGGGGCCCATCGGGGTCGGCTGCTCGAACAGGGCGGCGAAGTCGAACACGCCGAAGGGCTGGACCGGGACGTTCTGAAGCATCGTGGTGCCGGAGCCGGTCGTCCTCTGGCCGAACCCCGTCCAGTCGTCGATGACCGTGATGCCGGGCGTGTCGCGCGGCACGAAGGCGAGCGTGCTGCGCCCCTCCTCGTCGTTGGCCACCACGGCGATCCAATGGGCGAACAGCACGCCGGTCGAGTAGAACTTGGTGCCGTCCAGCCGGTAGGCGTCGCCCTCGCGCGAGAGGCGCGTGGCGTGGTCGTGCGCGGTCTTGGTGCCCTTCTCGGAAAGGGCGTTGAAGAAGCGCTCGCCGGCCAGCACCCGTGCGTAGAAGAAGCGCTTCTGCGCCTCCGAGCCCTGCAGCCGCAGCGCTTCCAGCATGAAGAAGTGGTTCTGCGGGATCTGGCCGATCGAGCCGTCCGCGGCGCTGAGCAGCGCGATGACCCGGGCGACCGTGCCGGCCCGGACCCCGGCGCCGCCATAGGCCTTGGGCACCGTGATGGCCAGGAGCCCGGCGTCCGACAGGCGCTCGAGCTCGGCGGCGGGCAGGATTCGGGCGCGGTCGCGCTCGGCGGCGCCGCGCGCCAGCTCGGCCGCGAGGTCGGCCGCGACCGCCACGGCCTCGGCATCGTCGCGGATGACGCGGGCGGCCGGGCTGCGGACGGGCGGGGCCGCAAAGGCTGTATCGTCTCTGCGGCGGGACAAGACGGCGCTCATGTCGCGATCTCCGATGATGAGGGAAACACGGGGCCCCGCGCTCAGCTCCAGGCGTGGCGCGGTGGGGCGATGTCGTTCAGCAGGTGGTTGCCGATGTGGAAGTACTTCCACCGCACCGGGTCGTGCAGCGTGTGGGTGCGGGCGTTTCGCCAGTAGCGGTCGAGGTTGTAGCGCCCGAGCGTCGAGCGGGTCCCGGCGAGTTCGTGGAGCTTGTTGGCCGCAAGCAGCGCGATGTCGGTCGTCAGCACCTTGGCTTCGGCCACGCGCACCGTGGCCTCCGCCAGCTCGGCGTCGCTCGGCGCATCCCTGATGGCATCGATGGCGTGGCCCGCCCGCTCGAGCAGCGCCTCGGCGGCGTGCAGCGCGATCTCGAGGTCGCCGATGTCGCGGATCGTGAAGACGTCCTCGTGGGCGTGATCCTGCCCGCTGTCGATCCAGGGCCGGCTGTCCTCCCGCACGAAGCGGATCGTCTCGGCGATCGCGCCCCGCGCGATGCCGGCATCCACCGCCGCCTGGATGATCTGCGACACGCAGCCGTTGGAGGACGCCTGCGCGCCTCCCTTCCAGGCCGGGATTACGGCCTCGGGGCCGACATGGACGTTGTCGATCCGCACGCTGCCGCTCGCCGTGGTGCGCTGCCCGAAGCTCGACCAGTCGTCGGTGATGGTGAGGCCCGGGGCGGCGCGCGGCGCGATGGCGAGGTGCATCCGGCCCTCGGCGTCGAGCGCGCCGATGTGGTGGAAGTGAGCGAACAGGGCGCCCGTCGCATAGAACTTCTCCCCGTTGACCCGGAACCCCGTGCCGTCCGGCGTCAGCCGGGTCTGGAAGTCGCCGACGTGCCGGCCCTTGGACTCGGAGAAGGCGTTGCCGAGCCGGTAGCCCTGCAGGGCACGTCCGAACCACAGCCGCTTCTGCTCCTCGCTGCCCGTGACGCGGATGACGTCAAGGGCTGCAAGGTGGTTCTGGGGGATTTGGCCGATCGAGGGGTCGGCCGCCGAGATGGTGGCGATAACCTCCGCGAGGGTGGCGAACGACACCTCGGCGCCCCCGTAGCGCCGCGGCACCGTGATGCCCCAGAGGCCCGAGCCCGAGAAACGGTCGAGCTCCGCTGCGGGCAGGCGGCGGCTGCGGTCGCGCTCGGCGGCCTCGAGCGCGAACTCGGCGGCGAGGTCCCGGGCGACCGCCACGGCCTCGCTGTCGGAGGTGATCCGGTGGGCGTTCGGGTTGAGGTCGAAGGCCGGGGGATCGAGGGTCTGGGTGCTCACGGGCAGGGTCTCCGTCGCCATGGGTCAGGCCGCGCGCTCGCGTTCCGCGCTCAATTGTCCGAGCCGCTCGACGACCGCGACCGCATCGTCCGGGTCGGCGCGCTGCGTGAAGTCGGCGTCGACATGGGCGAAGGCGACCCGGCCGGAGGAGGCCAGCACGTAGGTGGCCGGGATCGGCAGTTCGTGGCTGTCGTCGCCGTTCAGGGCCGGCAGGTCGATGCCGATGTCGCGATGGAGCGGCCGCAACGCGTCGGGCAGCGCGAAGACGAGACCCAGCGTCTTGGCGAAGCGGTTGCCGACGTCCACCGCGACCGTGAACGCGAGGCCGTTGTCAGCTACCGTCTCGGACGCCCGCCCGGGGCTTTCGGGCGTCACGGCGATCAGCGTGCCGCCCGCCGCCTCGATGCGAGGCAGCGCCTCGGCATAGGCGCGCAGCGTCGTGTTGCAGTACGGGCACCAGCCACCACGGTAGAAGACCAGCACCACGGGGCGCCCGGCCGCGACCTCCAGGAGGTCGACCGGCTGGTCGTCGACCGTCCGCAGGATCGGCAGCGTGATGAGGTCGCCGACGCCCAGGGCACGTCCGGCGAGGCCCGTGTCGCGGAGGTCGGCGATCGACTGCGCGATGGCGTCGTAGGTCGAGGGCGGCAGGGCCGCGCGGACGGCGGTCTTCGTGCTGTCCAGCTTCGAAGAAAGCGACATGGGGGCTCCTGGGGTCAGGCCTGAGGGATGCACGTGCTTCGCAGCACGACGTAGATCCCAGGAGAGCAGACCCGGAGCAAAATGTCTATGAAGGAAGTAGACTATCGGCACAAGCGTCAGGCCGGGTCCGGTTCGTCCAGCACCATCCGGAGCTTCGCCGCGAGGCCCGCGGCGGTGAACGGCTTGCCGATGAGGTGGACGCCCTCGTCGAGCCGGCCGTGGTGGATGATCGCGTTGCGCGTGTAGCCGGTCGTGAACAGCACCTTGAGGTCCGGCCTGCGACGGAGGGCCTCGTCGGCGACCTTGCGCCCGTTCATCGGCCCCGTGAGCACCACGTCGGTGAAGAGCAGCTTGACCTCCGGATGGGCGTCGAGCAGCGCCAGCCCGCTCGGGCCGTCCTCGGCGGCGAGCACCAGGTAGCCCGCCTCCTCGAGGGCGGCGACCGAGAAGCCGCGCACCATGGGCTCGTCCTCGACCACGAGCACGGTCTCGGCCGCGGGCGCGCGCAGCAGGGCCTGCATCGGCTCGCGCCGCACCTCGACGATCCTGTCCGCGACCTCCCCGCCCTGCCGGAAGCGGGGCAGGTACAGCTTGATGGCGGTGCCTTGCCCCATCTCGGAGTAGACCGCGACGTGTCCGCCCGACTGCTTGGCGAAGCCGTAGACCTGGCTCAGCCCGAGGCCGGTGCCCTTGCCGACGGGCTTGGTCGTGAAGAACGGTTCGAAGA
>CAXUMV010000130.1:0-8653 GCA_964252065.1 uncultured Lichenihabitans sp. | reverse complement strand
CCCTGGACGATGGCCTTGGGATCGATCCAGACGGCACGGCTCGTGTCCTTGCTGACCGGGTCGGTGTAGCCGATCGAGACCTGCATCTTGCCGGCGACGATCTGGATCGAGAAGGGAGGCGAGTTTTGCGGGACGTTGGCGCCGTCGTTCTGGTGGAACTGCCCCAGCACGGCCCAGCTGGAGGGGCTGGGATCGACGGCGCCGCTCAGGATCGCCATCTGGTAGGCGACGTGCACGGGCGTCCTGTTGGCGACCAGCGTGCCGGAGGCGATCTCGGAGCGGTTGATGGTCTTGGGATCGAGGAACCACACATCGCCCGGATGCACCGTGAACCGCAGCAGGTCCCCCGGCCCCTGCACGATCGCGTCCGCCGCGCCGCTGTTCTGATGGTAATAGCTGGCCCCGTCGATCGAGGTCGAAGATGTGTCGGAGCTCATGTCATGCCCATGCGCCGGAGGTCTCCAGGAGTGCCGCGTTCAACACCAGTCATTCACCATGATCATGGCGAGGAGATTGGCCAAGGTTAGACAACAAAAAGTCAACAGGAAGAACGCGACCCTTGCCAGGCCCTCATGCCTCTACGTCATGTCGGCCAGGAAAGGCCGCCTCTTTAACGGCTTGGGGTCGCCACGCAAAAAACCGGAGGGGTCTGGCGCGGTTTTCGAAGCCCGGAAACGTTCACGCGCCTGCGACGGACGGCCTGCTCGGCTTGACCGGCCTCGTCGCGACGAGCCCCTTCGCCCCGCGGTAAAGGAGAAGAAGGGCTCAGGCCGGGCGGACGAGGGGTCCTTCGGAGTCCTTCCCCACCCGCGCAAAAGACGGGCACCGCCGGCTTGATTTGCCTCGCCATGTTCTGTATTTGTTCCTCGCGTTCTCCCGGTGATTCGGTTTTCTCGAGGAACATGGCGTCCGTGCTGACCCTGACCGACGACACTCCGATCGGGCCACAGGCGGTCAGGCCGCCCTCGCCGCGGGCGAAGGCCGCGCCTGGGTCCCCGGCACAGCGCAAGGGGCGGGCGGCGATCAGCAATCCCTCGGGCCGCTTCGAGGCCGAGCGGCGGGAGGCGGCCGACGACGGCTGGGGCGTGCTCGATGCCCTGCCGGCCTTCGCGACCACGGTCGCGACCGAGCGGCCCAGGACCGCGATCACGCGCAACAAGTCGCCCGACATCTCCTTCGACCGATCGGTCAACCCCTACCGGGGCTGCGAGCACGGCTGCATCTACTGCTTCGCCCGGCCGACCCACGCCTTCCTCGGCCTGTCGCCCGGGCTCGACTTCGAGACGCGGCTCACGGTCAAGCAGGGCATGGCCGAACTGCTGGAACGCGAGCTCAGTGCGCCCGGCTACCAGCCACGCACCATCGCGATCGGCACCAACACCGACCCCTACCAGCCGATCGAGCGACATCACGAGGTGATGCGATCCTGCCTCGCCGTGCTGGCGCGCGCCAACCATCCGGTCGGGATCGTCACCAAGTCCGCGCTGGTCACGCGCGACATCGACATCCTCGGTCCCATGGCCGCCAAGGGGCTGGTCAAGGTCGCGATCTCGGTGACGACGCTCGACGGCGCGCTGGCGCGGACCATGGAGCCGCGCGCCACTGCGCCCGCCAAGCGGCTGGAGGCCATCGGCCAGCTCGCGGCGGCCGGCATCCCGGTGACCGTCATGGTGGCGCCGATCATCCCGGCCGTGAACGACGCCGAGATCGAGACCATCCTGACCCGCGCCTATGCGCTCGGGGCGCGGGAAGCGGGCTATGTGATGCTGCGCCTGCCGCTCGAGGTGCGCGATCTCTTCAAGGAGTGGCTGCTGACCCATTTTCCCGACCGCTTCCGCCACGTGATGGCGCTGGTGCAGTCGATGCGGGCCGGCAAGGAGAACGATGCGACCTGGGGAAAGCGGATGACCGGCACGGGTCCCTATACCTGGATGATCGGCCGGCGATTCGAGACCGCCTGCGCAAGGCTCGGCTTCCCGAAAGTGCGGTCGAAGCTGCGGTCCGACCTGTTCTCCCCCCCGCTCGGCAAGGGCGGGCAGCTCAGCCTGTTCTGAGCCGCTCCTGCACCGGGCGGCGCCTCCCCCCGCCGCCATCGCAAGGCGCGTCAGCGCCGTGGCGATCCATGCCGCGGCCGGGCTGCCCGGCCATGGATCGCTTCGCTGCGCTCGCGAGGACGACACCGGCGTTGGGGCACCGGTTTGCCTCGATGCAGCTTGGTATATGACCCGGCCTCGATCCTTCGCCCCGCTTGCGGGGAGAAGGTGCCCGACAGGGCGGATGAGGGGCGGCCTCCGCACGAAGGTCCCCTCATCCCCGCTTTGCGGACCTTCTCCCCGGGCGGGGAGAAGGGCAAACTCCGAATCCGTTCACCTGAACCCCTATGACTTCGCCGCGCCGCTCTGAGATCTTATTCCTGCTCGCGCGAGCAGGCGGATCGGGACAGCACCGGGCACTCTCTGTGTATGACCCGAGTTCGGAGCTCTTGGCGAAGCGACAGGCCGGTTGCAGTTAGCCCGCATTCGCGCCATGGGTCCTGACATGCCCCATTTCGAGGTCGAGCGTGATTTGCTGGAGCGCGGGGTCGGCCGCGTGGCCGGCATGGACGAGGTGGGCCGCGGTCCCCTGGCCGGCCCGGTGACCGCCGCGGCCGTGATCCTCGACCCCGACGATTTGCCGCCCGACATCGACGACAGCAAGGCCCTGACCGCGGCCGAGCGGGAGACGGGGTTCGCGCTCATCATGGGGCGGGCGGTCGCAGTCGGCATCGGCTTTGCGAGCCCGCGCGAGATCGACTGCATCAATATCCGGCAGGCGACCTTCCTGGCCATGCGTCGGGCCCTCGCGGCGCTCAGCGTCGTGCCGGCCCATGTGCTGGTCGACGGCCACGACGCGCCCCCGCTCCGCGGCGTCGTGGTGGAGACGATCGTCAAGGGCGACGCGCTCAGCCTGTCGATCGCGGCCGCCTCCATCGTGGCGAAGGTGACGCGCGACCGCATGATGGTCCGGCTCGACGGCCACCATCCGCAATACGGCTTCGCCCGCCACAAGGGCTATGCCACCGCCGCGCACCGCGACGCTATTCTGCGCCACGGTCCCTCGGCGCACCACCGCATGAGCTTCGCCTCGTGCCGGACGCCCGATCCCGCCGCCCCGCCCGAGCGGTCTTGAAAAGGGACGACATTTTCCGGGTCTCCTAAACCCCGGCTTTACCATGCGTTCCGCATAGTCGCGCTGTCAGTTGCGTATCCGGTGCGTCAGTCATGAGTAAAGCACGGGCCGGAGTGGCCGTATCGAAGCCCCAGTCAAAGGTCTCGCGTCCTGGGGCTTCGACGGCAGCACTGACGTCCTTCTACGACCGGGTGATCCTGGGCGATTGCCTGACGACGCTCGGGACCCTGCCGGAGGGCAGTGTCGATCTCGTCTTCGCCGATCCGCCCTACAACCTGCAGCTCGAGCGGGCGCTGTCCCGTCCCGACCAGAGCATCGTCGACGCCGTCGACGACGAGTGGGACAAGTTCACGAGTTTCGGGGCTTACGACACCTTCACCCGGGCCTGGCTCGGCGGCGTCCGGCGCGTGATGGCCGACAACGCCACCATCTTCGTCATCGGCTCCTACCACAACATCTTCCGCGTCGGCACCATCATGCAGGATCTCGGCTTCTGGATCCTGAACGACATCGTCTGGCGAAAGAACAACCCGATGCCGAACTTCCGCGGCCGCCGGTTCACCAATGCGCACGAGACGATGATCTGGGCCTCGAAGTCGCAGACCGCGAAATCCTACACCTTCAACTACGAGGCCCTGAAGGCCGGCAACGAG
Organism: uncultured Lichenihabitans sp.; assembly: GCA_964252065.1. Taxonomy (GTDB): domain Bacteria; phylum Pseudomonadota; class Alphaproteobacteria; order Rhizobiales; family Beijerinckiaceae; genus Lichenihabitans. Next base: position 4,832 of record CAXUMV010000130.1, on the reverse strand, counting down.
GACTGCCAGGTCCGCTCCGACTGGCTGATTCCCCTGTGCACCGGGGCCGAGCGCCTGAAGGACGAGGACGACCGCAAGCTGCACCCGACCCAGAAGCCCGAGACGCTGCTCGGCCGGGTGGTGATGGCCGCCTCGAACCCCGGCGACGTCGTGCTCGATCCCTTCTTTGGCACCGGGACGACCGGCGCGGTCGCCAAGCGCCTGGGCCGCCGCTACGTGGGCCTCGAGCGCGACGCCGGCTACGCCCGGGCCGCGGCGGACCGCATCGCCGCCGTGACGGAGCTGCCTGAGCCGACCCTCAGCGTCATGGCCTCGCGGCGCACGGAGCCGCGTGTCGCCTTCGCGTCCGTGGTCGAGCAGGGCCTCTTGGCGCCGGGCTCGGTCCTGGTCGACCCGGCCGGGCGGCACGAGGCGGTCGTGCGACCCGACGGCACCATCGCGCTTGGGGCCATCGTGGGATCGATCCACAAGATCGGCGCACTGGCGCAAGGCCTGCCGGCCTGCAACGGCTGGACGTACTGGCAGTACGGCGCGACCGGCGGCCTCAAGCCGATCGACGAGCTCCGCGCGATCGTCCGCGCAGGCATGGTCGAGGACTAGCGCAGGCCGCGATTCGCGGCGAGCCGATCCAATCTCTTAAGAAAACGTTAACGCTGCTCGCCGAGCCAGGAACTTTCTGCTACCGTCTCCGTTGCGTGAGTGGTCGGGAACCGACCGATGCGAGGGAGGCAAGAGGCATGCTTCGCTGGATCGCCATGTCGGCCGTGACATGCGTCGGATGCGCCGCCATCGGCCTTGGCAAGGTCTACCCGTTGGCGAGCGGCGTCGAGAGCTTTTTCCTGGCGATGTCCGCCCTGTCGGGCACCATCCTGGTCAGCTCCTACGATGCCTACGAAACCCAGGGCGTCGATCGGGACGATTGATCGGCGTCTGGTTTGGTCTCGAGTGCCTCTTGAGCGAGCGCGATGGCGTTGCGCATGAGCGTTGGCAACGCTTCGTCCGTGATCCGATCCGCCTCGACCCATCGGCCTGGGCTGGTGGCCTCCGATCCCATGATCCGGTCGCCGGCCGTGCCGATCACGATGTCGAGCAGCAGCGTGAAATGCGTGAACACGTGGGTGACGCGGCCCGCGTAGCGTTCGCCCGGCCGGAGAGGATCCGGGTTCGGCGGGGTTGAAACCGGCGTCCATGCCGAGCCGGGCAATTCCACCATGCCGCCGAGAAGTCCCGTGGGCGGCCGGGTGCGCAGCAGGACACGGCCCGCCTCGTTGGTGATGAAATAGGCGGTGCCGTGCCGGACGCGCTCCGTCCGTTTGGCCTCTTTCCGGGGCAGCTCCGCCTGCAGGCCCGCGGCGGCCGCGGCACAGCGCTCGCGCACGGGGCAGATCGCGCAGGCCGGCGACCGCGGCGTGCAGATCGTCGCGCCGAGGTCCATGACGGCCTGGGCGAAATCGCCCGCCCGCAGCGCCGGGGTCGCCTCGCCCATGAACCGCGTCAGCAGCAGCTTGGCGCGGGGCAGCGGCACATCGACCGCGTGAAGGCGGGCCATGACGCGCTCCACGTTGCCGTCCACCACCACGGCGTGGCGGCCGAACGCGATCGCGGCGATCGCGGCGGCCGTATAGGCCCCGATGCCCGGCAGCGACCGCAGTCCCGCCTCGTGGTCGGGAAACCGGCCGCCGTGATCGCGGACCACGGCCAGCGCGCAGGCGTGCAGGTTGCGGGCGCGCGAGTAGTAGCCGAGGCCCGCCCAGGCCTGCATCACCGCCTCGGTCGGCGCCGCGGCCAGGGCCTGCACGGTCGGCCAGCGCTCGAGGAAGCGCGCGTAATACGGTTTGACGGCCTGGACGGTCGTCTGCTGCAGCATGATCTCGGACAGCCAGACCGCATAGGGGTCCGGCGGCTCGCCCGGCAGCGCCCGCCAGGGCAGGGCGCGGCGATGGCGGTCGTACCAGGCGAGCAGATCCCGGGCGATGCCGTCCCCCGCGGTTCCCTCGCGACGGGCCGGTGGTGTGGCGATGGTCTTGGCGGGCAAGGCGGGCTCTTCGATCGGCGGCGGTCGATCAATCCCGTAGCACGGGGTGCGGCTTCCCGCGTAGGATGGTGCCATGGCCGAAAACCACCTCCAGCGCCGCAGGCCGTGGTCCCAGCCGCTGGCGGATCTCGCGACCCCGGCCCTCGCGCCGGCGCTGGCGCGCTACGGGTTCGACGAAGCGGGCCTGCTGCTGCTGTGGCCCGAGATCGTCGGGTCGCGCCTCGCCGGACGCTGCGAGCCGATGCGGCTGCAATGGCCGCAGCGGCGCGGGCACAACGAGAAACCCGAGGCGGCCACGCTGCTGGTCCGGGTGGAAAGCGCCTTCGCGATCGACCTGCAGCATCAAGCCCCGACGGTCATGGAGCGGATCAATGCCCATTACGGCTGGCGCTGCATCGGGCGCCTGGCCTTGCGCCAGGGGCCGGTGCGCCGGCCCCCGCCGGGCCGGCCGCGGGTCGCCCCGCCCGACCAGGCCTCGATCGCCGCAGCCCGGGCCGTCGCGGTCGCGGTCGCCGACGAGGGGCTTCGCGACGCGTTGGTGCGGCTGGGGGCGCGCGTCCTGGCGGGGCCGCGGCGCGTGCCTTGAAGAAGTCCCACGGTTGGACTACCGCTCCGCAATCGTTGTCCCATCGCCCGAAGAGCGTGCCGATGCTGCCTTTCCTCACCCGCCGCGAGATGCTCGGCGGCCTTGCGACCGCGGGCGCCTGCCTGCTGGCCGGCACCCTTCCGCTTCGGGCCGCCACCGAAAGCGGCACGGTCGCGGTCGATCAATTGATGGCCCCGCAAGCCCTGCCCGACATGTGGCTCGGCGCCGCGGATGCGCCGGTCACGATCATCGAATACGCCTCGATGACCTGCACGCACTGCGCAGCGTTCCACGCCGAGACCTGGCCCACGCTGAAGTCGAAGTATATCGACGCCGGCAAGGTGCGCTTCGCGCTGCGCGAGTTCCCGCTCGACGTGCTGGCCGGGGCGGGCTTCATGCTGGCCCGCTGCACCGGGCCCGACAAGCGCAATGCCCTGGTCGACCTGCTGTTCACCCAGCAGAAGAACTGGGCCTTCGTCGATAAGCCGCTCGAAGCGCTCGCCTCGACCGTCAAGCAGGCCGGCCTCTCGCAGGCGGCGTTCGAAACCTGCCTCAAGGACCAGTCGCTGCTCGACCAGGTCAACGCCGTGCGCGACCGCGCCGCCAAGGATTTCGGGGTGAATGCGACGCCGACCTTCTTCATCAACGGCAAGCGGGTGGCCGGCGAGCTCACGGTGAGCGAGCTCGACAAGCAGCTGCAGCCGCTCCTCGCCAAGGGCTGAGCGCCGCGAGCGGCGGCATGGCTCAGCTTGCAGCAAGGCTGGCGTGCTAGGCGTGCCGGAACGGGGGCCGTCGTGGTGATCCCGAACGCCGCCGGAGGCGCCGATGCAGTTCTTTTTCGTTGGGCTCGCCATGCGCCGGCGCGCGCACGATTACGGTGCGGTCCATGCGGCGCTGTTCGCCATGCGGGCGCGGCGCGTGTCGGCGCGCATCTGGCTCTGCGCCGTGGACGCGGCCGCCAGCGATGCCGCCTTCGGGCGGATCAGCCGGGCGCTGGCGGCGGACGACGAGATGCTGGTCGTCGAGGTGCCCGACGAGATGAGCGAACCGCGCCCCGTCTCCGCCGCCGCGTGAAGCGGCCTCTGCCGAGGACCCGGGACCGGCGCCCGTGATCCACGACTTCATCGTGATCGGCGGGGGCATCGTCGGCCTCGCCACCGCCCTCGAGCTCGGCCGCCTCCGCCCCGGCGCCTCGGTCGTCGTGCTGGAGAAGGAGAGCGGGCTGGCCCGCCACCAGACCGGACGCAACAGCGGCGTGATCCACGCCGGCATCTACTACAAGCCCGGCAGCCTGAAGGCGGACCTCTGCAAGCGCGGCGCCGAGGCCACCCGGGCGTTCTGCGACGAACACGGGGTTCCGTACGAGACGCGGGGCAAGCTGGTGGTCGCAACGACCCCCCTCGAGATGTCGCGCATGGCCGCCCTCGCGGCCAATGCGCGGGCGAACGGGATCGCGGTCGACGCCCTGGACGGGGCGGAGCTGAGACGGCGCGAACCCAACGTCGCAGGGCTTGGCGCGCTGTTCACGCCTTCGACCGGCATCGTCGATTACGGGCGCATGTGCGCCGTGATGGGTGACCTCGTTCGTCGGCGGGGCCATGCGATCGAGCTTGGCGCAAGCGTCGACACCATCGTTGAAACGCCGGCCGAGGTGAGCGTGGGGGCCGGGGAGCGGCGCTGGCTGGGCCGCCATCTCGTCGCCTGCGCGGGGCTGCAATCCGACCGCCTCGCCCGCCTGGCCGGCCTTGCCATCGACCATCAGGTCGTCCCCTTCCGGGGCGAGTATTACGACGTGGTCGCGCACAAGCGCGGCCTCGTGCGCCACCTCATCTACCCCGTGCCCGATCCCGACCTGCCGTTCCTGGGCATCCACCTCACCCCCACCATCGACGGCGGCCTCACGGTCGGCCCCAACGCGGTGCTCGGCTTTGCTCGCGAAGGCTACGGGCGGCTTTCGGTCGACTGGCGGGACATTGTGACCTATGCTCGGTTTCCTGGCTTCTGGCGGGTCATGGCCCGCCACTGGCGATCCGGCCTGACCGAAGGGCGGAACTCGCTCTTCAAGGCCCGGTACCTCGCCGAATGCCGGCGATACTGCCCGTCGCTCGAGATGGCGGACCTGATCCCCCGCGAGGCCGGCATCCGGGCCCAGGCCGTCACCTCGGACGGCACCTTGGTGCACGACTTCCTGTTCCTCGAGACCGACCGGAT
>CAXUMV010000129.1:1254-8682 GCA_964252065.1 uncultured Lichenihabitans sp. | reverse complement strand
GACGACCTGACCCGGCTCGACTTCGATTCCTGGCGCGACATCCGGTTCCGGCGCGACAAGGCCTTCCTCGGCCAGGACGACGGGCCGTTCCGCCTAGAGATGTTCCACCTCGGCCATCTCTACCCGCGGCCGGTGACCATCAACATCGTGCGCGAGGGCATCGCGACGCCGGTGCCCTACTCGACGGGGCTGTTCGACTACGGCCGCACCAGGATCGACAAGCCGCTGCCGGTCAATCTCGGCTTCGCGGGCTTCCGGCTGCTGTTCCCCCTCAACCGCCCGGACGTGATGGACGAGGTGATCGCCTTCCTGGGGGCGAGCTACTTCCGCTTCCTCGGCCGCAAGCAGCGCTACGGCATGTCGGCGCGCGGCCTCACGGTCGATGCCGGCATGGTGCAGGAGGAGTTCCCGTTCTTCCGCGAGTTCTGGATCGAGACGCCGGCCGGGGGCGCGAGCCGCATCACGATCTACGCCCTGCTCGACGGCGCCTCCGTCACGGGCGCGTTCCGGTTCGATCTCGCGCCCAGCGGGGAAAGCGTGGTCGACGTCGATGCGACCCTGTTCCCCCGAAGGTCCGGGGTGAAGTTCGGCATCGCGCCGCTGACCTCCATGTTCTTCACCAGCCAGAACGACCGCCGCTTCTCGGGCGACTTCCGGCCGGAGCTGCACGATTCGGACGGCCTGCTGCTCCATTCGGGCACGGGCGAGTGGATCTGGCGGCCGCTGCGCAACCCGCCCGACAACGAGCTGTCGGCGTTCCTCGACCGCGAGATGACCGGCTTCGGCCTGCTCCAGCGCGACCGCATCTTCGAGGACTACCAGGACCTCGACCTCGCCTATGAGCTCCGGCCGAGCTACTGGGTCGAGCCGCGCGCGCCCTGGGGCGAGGGCCGGGTCGAGCTCGTCGAGCTGCCGACCGCGGACGAGACCAACGACAACATCGTCACGGCCTGGACCTCGCACGATCCGGTCGAGGCCGGCCGGACCCTCACCTACAGCTACAGCATCACGGCGAGCCTGAACCTGTCCCGCCTGTCGCCGGGCGGGCGCGTCAGCAAGACCTTCCAGACCCAGGCCCGGTCGCTCGGCTCGAGCGAGGTGGTGGCCCCCGGCTCGCGCCGCTTCCTCATCGACTTCTCCGGCGGCGACCTCGCCTATTTCGCCAACGAGCCCGCGCTGGTCGAGGTGGTGCCGACCTCGACCAGCGGGCGCATCATCCGCTCCTTCCTGGTGCCGAACCCCCATATCGGGGGTTTTCGGGCCGCCATCGACATCGAGCTTCCGCAGGGCCAGTCGACCGACCTGCGCGCCTTCCTCAAGGCCGGCAGCCGCGCGCTGACCGAGACCTGGACCTTTCCGTGGACCGCGGCGCCCTGAGGGGCCCTCGTCCGGCACCGACCATCAGGGCCGCCCGGGCGGGCGACCTCGACGCCATCGTCGCCATCGAGACGCGGGTGTTCGACGGCGACCAGCTGTCGCGGCGCAGCATCCGTCGCCTGCTGGGCGTCGCGACCGCCGCCACCGTGGTCGCGGACGAGGATGGCCTCTCCGGCTATGCCATGATCGGCTTCCGCCGCGGCTCCCGCCTCGGCCGGGTCTTCTCGCTGGCGGTGCTGCCGGACCGGGCGGGCCGGGGCCTCGGCGCCGCGCTCCTCGCCGCCTGCGAGGCGGACGCTTGGCGGCGCGGCTGCACGGCCGTCCGCCTCGAGGTGCGCGCCGACAACGCTCCCGCCATCCGGCTCTACGAGCGGACGGGCTATGTGTGCTTCGGGCGGCTCGAGGGCTACTACGAGGACGGCGGGACGGCCCTGCGGTTCCAGAAGCCGCGGCCGGAGGCGGAGTCCAGCTGAATCCTGCCGGTGATGCCGTCATCCCGCCCCTGGTTGACGAGCGACGGCCCGTCGTCATGCTGCCGATCGTGCCTGCCGAGGAGGTCCCGCTGCCTTTCGCCCGTTCCCGATGCGCGGCCGGCCTCTGCGCGATGCTGCTCTGCGCCCCGCCGGCCGGATCCTTCGCGGCCTCGCCCGCCCCTGTCGCGGCGGAGCACGGGATGGTGGTGACGGCGCAGCATCTGGCGACGGACGTGGGCGTGGAGATCCTGAAGCAGGGCGGCAACGCGGTCGATGCCGCGGTCGCGGTGGGTTATGCCCTGGCGGTCGTTTGGCCGGAGGCCGGCAATCTCGGCGGCGGCGGCTTCATGACCATCCGCACCGGGGACGGGCGGGCCACGGTCCTCGATTTCCGCGAACGCGCGCCCCTCGCCTCCACCCCGGCCATGTATCTCGACGGCGCGGGACATCCGGTGAAGGGCGCCAGCACCCATGGGTATCTGGCGGTCGGCGTGCCGGGCTCGGTGGCGGGCCTCGAGACCGCCCGGCTGCGATATGGGACCTTGTCCCGGCAGATCCTGATGGGACCCGCCATCGCGCTGGCGCGCGAGGGCTTTGTGCTCGGCCAGGGGGACGCGGCCGCCTTCAAGGCTGGGGCCGCGTGGCTCGCGCGCGATCCTGGCGCCGCCGCCATCTACCTGAAGCCCGACGGCAGGCCGCGCGAGACCGGCGAGCGCCTGAGCCAGCCCGATCTCGCCGCCTCGCTGAGCGCCATCGCGGAGCAGGGACCGGACGCCTTCTACAAAGGCGCGATCGCCGCGGCCATCGTCGAGGCGAGCGCCGCCGGGGGCGGCATCCTGAGCAAGGCGGACTTCGCGCAGTACCAGGTGCGCGAACGCAAGCCCGTGACATGCAGCTACCGGGGATACGAGATCGTCTCCCCGCCGCCGCCGAGTTCGGGCGGCGTCATCCTCTGCGAAATCCTCAACGTGCTCGAGGGCTACCCGCTCGCCGTCCTGGGGTCGGGCTCGGCCGCAACCGTGCACCTGATGGTGGAGGCGATGCGCCTCGCCTATGCGGACCGCAACGCGGCCCTCGGGGACCCCGACTTCGTCGACAACCCGGTCGGCAGGCTGCTCGACAAGGGCTATGCGGGCCGGCTTCGCGACAGGATCAGCCCCTCCCGCGCCGGCGTCTCGCAGGATCCGACGCCGGCCGGCGTGCCCGAACCGAAGGACACTACGCATTTTTCCATCATCGACGACGGCGGGACCGCGGTGGCGGTGACCTACACCCTGAACGGCCCGTTCGGCACCGGCATGGTCGCGCCGGGAACCGGCATCCTGCTCAACAACGAGATGGACGACTTCACCATCAAGCCGGGCGTGCCCAACGCCTACGGCCTGGTCCAGGGCGAGGCCAACGCGATCGCGCCCGGCAAGACGCCGCTCTCCTCAATGAGCCCGACGATCGTTACCAAGGACGGCAAGCCCTTCATGGTCATCGGCAGCCCGGGCGGGGCGCGGATCATCACCATCACGCTCGAGGCCATCCTCAACGTAATCGACCACGGCATGACCATCCAGGAGGCGATCGACGCTCCCCGCATCCACCACCAGTGGCTGCCCGACATCGTCTATGCCGAGCCGCATGCGCTGTCCCCGGACACGGTGCGAATCCTGACCTCGATGGGCCACAAGGTGCAGGACGATCCGGGCGGGCCGGTCTGGGGCGCGGCAGCAGGCATCCTGGTCGGCGGCCGGACCCTGGCCGAGATCGGGACGGGCCGGGGCGCCCGCTACAACGGGGCCATGGACAGCCGCGCCGGCGCGGGCGAAGCGCGCGGCTACTGAAGCGGGCAACGATCTGGTCCCACCCCGAGGAGACCCGGCTCAGCGGGCCAGGGCCGCGGCGGAGGTCCCGAACACCGCGCCGACCGCCGCCCGCGCCCTGGCGTGCGAGAACTGCCGGCGCACGAGGGCGGCGCCGGCGGCCGACAGGGCGGCACACCGGTCCGGATCGCCGAGCAGCAGGAGGACGGCGTCGGCCAGCCCCTGCGCGTCCGCGGCCAGGACGGCGTCGCGCCCCGGCTCGATCCCGATGCCCTCGGCCCCGATGGCGGTCGCGACGACCGGGACCCCGAGCCGCAGCGCTTCGACCGTCTTGCCCTTGACCCCCGCGCCGTAGCGCAGCGCCGCCAGCATGAGCCGCGCCCGGGCCATGAAGGGCTCGATGCGCGGGACCTGGCCCGTGACCTCGATCCGCGCGGACGCAAGCGCCTGCACCTCGGGGGGCGGCGCATAGCCCACCAGCACGAGCCTGGCGTTGGGGCGGCGCCGCCAGACGAGCGGCATGATCTCCGTGGCGATGAACAGGGCAGCGTCGACGTTCGGGGCGTGCGGGAAGCCGCCCACGAACAGCACCTCCTCGCGTGCCGCGAAATGCGCCGCGTCGTGGGACCGGATCTCCGCGTCGTCGTAGAAATAGGGCGGAAGCGCCGTCACCGGCTTGCCGGGCACGAGGGCGCGGACGATGCGGGCCTCGTCCTCGCTCGGCGTCGTAATGTGGTCGACGCTCGCGAACACCTCGCATTCCGTGACCCTGACCCGGTCCGCCTCGCGCCGCAGGGCGTCGTCGTCGCGGAGATCCGCTTCGCGTTGCAGGCGCAGGTGATGCAGGTCGTGGGTGTAGTAGGTGACCGGGGCCGTGGTCGAGCGGCGGAGCGCCCCAATCAGGGCTTTGGCGGCCTTCGGCCGGGCGATGAACACCTCCCCCACCTGCGGTCCGTTGGCCGACAGCCACTGCTCGACCGTCATGGGCGAGCGGATCAGCTCGATGTCCTGCCGCGCCAGGGCCTCGGCGGCCGGGCCCTCGGTGCGGCCGTTGGCGGCGCCGAACACGACGCGCCAACCCGCACCGGCGAACATCGCAAGATACCGGCTCATCGTCACTCCGCCCGCATGACGGTCGGGTTGGGGGACGGCGTTCTCGATTGCCAGGAGAACGGGGCGCCGGCCCGGTCCGGTCATTGCGTCACGCCGGGTCGTCCCGACGAAGACCGGCCGGCGCAGGGGCCTATGACAAGCGTCCGCATGCGCTCCCTCCTATCGGCGCAGGAGGACCGCGGTGGGGTCGCACCGGCTTTCCCAGCCCGCGCGCTCCAGCGCCGGGACGCTGTCGTGGCCGGAGGGAAATCCCATGCAGAAGTAGCCGATGAAGGTCCAGTCCGGCGGCACCTCGAGCGCGGCCGTGACGGCGCCGGGATCGAGGATCGACACCCAGCCGAGTCCGATCCCCTCGGCCCGGGCCGCGAGCCACAGGGTATGGACGGCCATGACGGCGGAGTAGTCGATGGTCGAGGGCATCGTCATGCGGCCGAGCCCGTGGCCCCGGCCGGTCGCCCGGTCGGCGAACACCGCGAACTGGCAGGGCGCGTCGTCGAGCCCCGCGAGCTTCAGGCGCGCATAGAGGGCAGCGCGCTCGTCCGCCTGGCATCGCAGGGCTTCGGCGTTGCAGCGCTCGAAGGACAGGCGGACCGCCCGGCGGCGCCCCTCGTCCTCGACGAGCACGAAGCGCCACGGCTGGCTGAGGCCCACCGATGGCGCGAGACACGCGATCCGGACGAGCCGCTGCATGGTTCCCTCGGGCAGCGCGTCGCGCCTGAAGCGCCGGACGTCGCGACGCCACGCCAGCAGATCGAGCAGCATGGCCCGGGCGTCGTCGCCGAAGCGTTCGGTGACGTCCGGGCCCGGCCCGCTCCGGGCCTCATGCGCCGCCTCGCCCATGCCTGGCCCCCTTCCCTCCTCGAAGGACCTGCCCTGCGCCAGGGCAGCACCGCGGCGGCACCCCGTGTCTCCCGGGGCTGCGCCGCGGCGGACCCGGTATATCAGGTCCGAAGGGATCGCGTGAGGGCGATGTGGGGCAGCCCGACCTCGAGGAACGGGGCGCCGACCGGCCTGTAGCCCAGCTTCTCGTAGAAGCCGGTCGCGTTCTGGCGTGAACTGATCTCGACGGTGTCGAAGCCGCGCTCGTGCGCCAGGCTCTCGGCGAACCGCACCAGGATCCGGCCGAGACCCGTGCCCTGCAGCGCGGGGGCGACCACCACCTGCCGCAGCTTGATCCGCGTCAGCGACAGCGGTTTCAGGATGACGGTCCCGACCACATGGCCGTGCTGCAGGGCCGCGATATGGGTCTGATGCTTCTCGCCCGCCACGTCCCCGGCGGCCAGCACCATGCCGAGGGGCCGCCGCAGGTGAAGGTCCCGGAAACACGCCATCTGATCGTAGAGGTCGGACCCGAAGGCGACTTCCCGGATGACGACGCCCGATCCCGCGGCATCCGCGACAGCGGTCATGACCCGGCCTCGCCCGGGCTCACGGCAGCCTCACACGTCCAGCATGAGCCGCGCGGGGTCCTCGAGCGCCTCCTTGACGCGCACCAGGAAGGTCACGGCCTCGCGACCGTCGACGATGCGGTGGTCGTAGGAGAGGGCGAGATACATCATCGGCCGCACCTCGACCTTGCCGCCCACCACCATCGGCCGGTCCTGGATCTTGTGCATGCCCAGGATGCCGGATTGCGGCGCGTTCAGGATCGGCGTCGACATCAGCGAGCCGTAGATGCCGCCATTGGTGATGGTGAAGGTGCCGCCCTGCATCTCGCCGATCGACAGCTGCCCCTCGCGGGCCCGCCTGCCGAAATCCGAGATGGCCTTCTCGATGCCCGCGACGCCGAGCCGGTCGGCGTCCCGCACCACGGGAACCACGAGCCCCTTCTCGGTGCCGACCGCGATGCCGATGTGATAGTAGTTCTTGTAGATGAGGTCGCCGCCGTCGATCTCGGCGTTCACGGCCGGGATGTCCTTGAGGGCGCCGACGCAGGCTTTGACGAACAGCCCCATGAAGCCGAGCTTGGTGCCGTGCTTCTTCTCGAAGACGTCCTTGTACTTGGTGCGCAGGCCCATGACGCCCGACATGTCGACCTCGTTGAAGGTCGTCAGCATGGCGGCGGTGTTCTGGGCCTCCTTGAGCCGCCGGGCGATGGTGAGGCGGAGCTTGGTCATCCGCACCCGCTCCTCGCGGGCGCCGTCGTCGGCCGCCGTGGGGACGCGGGGCGCCGGAGGTGGTGGCGCGGGCGGCACCTCTGCCTGGGGCGCCGGCCGGGGGGCCGCGGCGGCGGCCATCACGTCCTCCTTCAGCACCTGACCGCGCCGGCCGGACCCTGTGAGGTCGCCGACGTCGATGCCGCTTTCCCGCGCGAGCTTGGCGGCGGAGGGGGCGGGCGGCATGTCGGTGGAGGTGGGGGCCGCGGCAGCGGCGGGTGGCGCGGGGGCGGCGGCAGGCGCCGGGGGCGGCGCCTTGGCCGCAGGGGTCCCCTGCCCCAAGGCCGCGCCGTTGCCGGCGTCGATCGAGCCGAGCAGCGCCCCGACCCCGACCGTCTCGCCGTCCTTGGCCGCGATGTCGCCCAGGACGCCGGCGGCCGGCGCATTGACCTCCAGGGTGACCTTGTCGGTCTCGAGCTCCAGGAGGGGCTCGTCCGCCTTGACGGGGTCGCCGGGCTTCTTAAACCACCGGCCGATCGTGGCCTCGGTGACGGATTC
>CAXUMV010000129.1:0-1244 GCA_964252065.1 uncultured Lichenihabitans sp. | reverse complement strand
GTGTCGGGACGAGGATGTCGGTGGCCATGAAGAGCGTCTCTGGTCGATGGGGGACGGGGCGAGGAGCCCCGCCGCGTCAGGCGGCGAGCGCCTCGTTGAGGAAGGCGTTGAGCTGGGCGACGTGCTTGGACATGAGGCCGGTGGCGGTGGCGGCCGAGGAGGGCCGGCCCACATAGCCCGGCCGGGCCGTGCGTCCGCCGATCTGCCCCAGCACCCACTCGAGGTAGGGATCGACGAAGTTCCAGCCGCCCATGTTCTTGGGCTCCTCCTGGCACCATACCACCTGGGCGTCCTTGAAGCGCGAGAGCTCCGCCACGAGCGTCTTGGCCGGGAAGGGGTAGAGCTGCTCCACCCGCATGAGATAGACGTCGTCGATGCCGCGCTTCTCGCGCTCCTCGTAGAGGTCGAAATAGACCTTGCCCGAGCACAGCACGACCCGGCGGATCCTGGCGTCCTCGACCAGCGCGATCCCCTCCCCACCCCGGCTCGCATCGTCGCGCAGCACGCGATGGAAGCTCGACCCGAGCTCGAAGTCGGCAAGGCTGGACACCGACCGCTTGTGCCGCAGCAGCGATTTCGGCGTCATGATGATCAGCGGCTTGCGGAACGGCCGGGTCAGCTGCCGCCGCAGCGCATGGAAGTAGTTGGCGGGCGTCGTGAGATTGGCGACCTGCATGTTGTCTTCGGCGCACATCTGCAGGAAGCGCTCGAGCCGGGCCGAGGAATGCTCGGGGCCCTGTCCCTCGTAGCCATGCGGCAGCAGGCACACGAGCCCGGACATCCGCAGCCACTTGCGCTCGCCGGCCGAGACGAACTGGTCGAACACCACCTGGGCGCCGTTGGCGAAATCGCCGAACTGCGCCTCCCACAGCGTCAAGGCATTGGGTTCGCTCAACGAATAGCCGTACTCGAAGCCCAGCACGGCCTCCTCGGAGAGCATCGAGTTGATGACCTCGTAGCGGGCCTGCCCGTCGCGCAGGTTGTTGAGCGGGATGTAGCGGGCCTCGGTCTCCTGGTCGATCAGCACCGAATGGCGGTGCGAGAAGGTGCCGCGCTCGGAGTCCTGCCCGGTCAGGCGGACGGGGAAGCCCTCCGTCAGCAGGGATGCGAAGGCCAGCGCCTCGGCGTGGGCCCAGTCGATGCCGCCGTCCTCACCGAGCGCGACGCGGCGGCGCTCGAGCTGCTTGACGAGCTTGGGGTGGACGGTGAAGCCGTCGGGGACGGCGAGCAGCTCGTCGTTGAGC
>CAXUMV010000128.1:0-8721 GCA_964252065.1 uncultured Lichenihabitans sp. | reverse complement strand
CCAACCTCCGATGTCGAGCGCCCCTCCGAGATCGAGGCACCCGCGGCGGTGCCGCCCTCGCCCGAGCCGGAAGAGCCGGGTGACGAACCGGCCGCGGCGCAGGAGGAAGTCGCTACCTCGTCGGCATCGGGTAAGCCGAAAGACACGTCTACGACCGTCACCCCTACCCCCCGCCCCGGCGCGCACATCTTCGTCGGCGCGCCGCTGCCGGGCGAGCGCGACCAGATCGGGCTCGGCAGCATCGTGCTCGCGCATGAGGGGCCCGACGACGGCTGGTGGGAGGCCGAGGTCATCGGCTGCAACGGCCGGGTCTTCTCGCTCAGGTGGCGCGACTTCCCGACCCAGCCGACCATCCTGAGGAAGGCCGGCGAGCTCGCCCTGCTGCCCCCCGGCGAGGCGTAGCCCCGCCGCGATGCCGCGCCCGAGCCGCGCCGCACGGCCGGCCCGGGCGCCCCGGCGGGCGAGCCACGCGACGGCCATCCGCCCGCACCCGCCATCCCACTCCCTCACCCTCTTGAGGCTTCCATGACAACCGCCATCCTCGATGCGGACCGCGTCCGCGCACTCAACGACATCCTGCGCCGCACGCTCATCGGCGGCACGCTCGTCCTGACCGCCGGCATCGTCGCCCTCGGCCGCGAGCGCCAGCAGATCATCCTGGCGGCCATCGCCTCGTTCGACAGCTTCAACGCCGACAACGATCCGCACAGCGAGCACGACTTCGGCGCCGTTGAGGTCGCCGGCGAGCGGGTGTTCTGGAAGATCGACTGCTATGACCGCTCCGGGTGCTACGCCTCCCCCGACCCGACCGACACGAGCGTCACGCGGCGCGTGCTCACCATCATGCTGGCGGAGGAGTACTGAGGTGGCCCGGCGCGACGACGCCCCGCTCGGTGCTGCTGCGCCGTCGGTGCGGAGATCACCGACCCGTCGGCGCCTGCTCACCCTGCTAGGCGGCCTGCCGGCGATGAGGATCGCAGCGGAATCGGTCGGCGCGGGTCTCCCGTCGCTCGGAGCAGCCAGCCTTGGTCCAGTCACCGACCCGATGGCGCGGCTCTTCGCCGAGTTTCGGGCGTTGCTCGACCGACACGAGACCGCACTGGCGTGCTGCGACCGCCTTGAGGCGACGCTCCTCGCTCAGATGGAATATCCACGTGTGCCGTTGCCTCCCGATTGGGAGAGCTCGCGCCGCCATGCCGCCGATGTGCTCACCATCGTTCAAAATATACCGCCGGGCCACCATCAGCGTCGCCTGCGGCGGGTTCTTCAGCGCCGGAAGCGGCGGTGGGATGAGGCCGCCCGAAGAGCCGGCCTAACAGACGCTCAATCGCACGAGGCCGCGCTCGATGCAGCCGTCCTCGATATGGCCAACGGGCTTCTCGCTACCCCCGCCCGGACTCTCAACGCAGTGGTGCTGAAACTCGTCGTCCTGCTCAGCACGCAGGAACCCGGACCGTCGGCGTCCGTAACATCGCCGTGGCGCGAGCTGCGGCTGATCCTACAGGATCTCAGGGGCCTCGCCGCCGGTGGCGGACCCGCGCCGTGACCGTGTGGCTACGGCGCACGCTTGCGCCCGGCCCGCAACGGCACCGGCCGCGGCGCGTCTGGATCGGGCGCGATCAGCAAGGCCGCGACCGGGACGGACAGCGCGGTCGCCATCGCCTCCAGGGTGGTGACCGTGACGTTCTCCGAGCCGCGCTCGACCCGGCCGACATACGCGCGGTCGATGCCGGCCGCGAGCGCCAGCCGCTCCTGCGACAGACCCTGTTCGACCCGCAGCCGCCGCAGGTTCCAGCCGATGATCGTCCGCGCGTCCATCGCGCGAGACAGCCCGATCCACGGCTTGACAATCGACGGACCGACAGTCCCTCATTTCGGCAACGTGAGGTGTCGAACGCGGCACCACCGGCTGTCGCTTACCCCTGACCGGAAAACGAAATTGGAGACGCCGCCGTCATGCTTCTGTTCACGTTTGGGTCCAACGGATTTCCGCCCCTGCTGATCGTTGTCATCGCATTGGTCGCCGCCGCTGCCGGATGGGAGCTTGCCAAGCGAAGAGGTCTGGATCAGCGCACCTGGGCCGTGGCGGGTTTTCTCGTTCCCCCCATGATAATCAGCCTGTACTTCAAGAAGTCGCGCCAGCGTCCGAGCGATACCGACGCCTTCCGGAACCGCTGGACCTCGCTCATCGCCTACGACCCCGAGATCAAAGCGGCGGTCGAGCGGCTATCGACGCTCGGACCCGCGGCGGTCGAGCGGTTTCGGGAAGCCTACGCCGAGGTGCAGACGAAAGACTCCATCCCCCTCATCGTCGCCGATATCGAGGGGCGTTGGGCAGCGGGCGACCGCTTTGATGGCAGGCATGAACAGTTCGAGCGGCTTGCCGAGCTTCATCGGCGCGGCGCGCTCAACGACGTTGACTACGCCGACCAGAAGCGACGCCTTGAGGCGTCGCACAGATCGAAGATGCGATGGTCGGGCTGGTGGTGGCTCGTACTCGCGGCTGTGTTCGTCGTCTGGCAGGTCTGGCCGAGGGGTACGACCAGCGTCCCGGCGGGCTTCCCGAGCTGCAATGCCCCATCCACGCGCGAGCTCGTGCGCAAGACGATCGAAGAAGCCGACGACAACCGACAGGTCAACCGCAAGCTTCTCATGCTTGATGATGTCCGTGAACTCAGCTTCGACGCGGCAAAACGCGATCGCTCCTGCGCCGGGACTGCCGCGCTGAACTCAGGCGACCGCGCCATCACGTGGCGCATGTACGTGCGTGGCGACAACGTCTTCATGACCGTGACGGGCTTCTAACCCCTTACCGGTCGGCTCGCCCCGACACCGCGGCCTCCTTCGTCCCCCTTCATGCCTGCAAAGGTCATCGTCATGAACGCACGCCGCCTCCCGAGCGCGCTCGTCCCGTTTGCGCGCAGCATTGCGTCCGACTCCGCCGTCACGGGTCAAACCGTCGTGCGGCGTGAACGCCGGCGCCGTCAGGTCGCGTCATTCATCGCCATGGCTGGGCTTGGCATGGCTCTGATTGCACAAGTGCCGGCCCAGGCGCAGGGGAATGGGGTCGGCATGACACTGCCGAGTTGCGAGGCTTACCAGCACGAGCGCCCGCGCGGCGGCCCCTTCGAGCAACTGTCGGACCTGTTCGGCCTGTCGATCTACCGCTGGGACGAGGCCGACTACGGCCGCTACCGGAGCTTCATGCTCGACTGCAAGCGCAGCCTGCCGAGCTTCCGCGAGGACGTGACGTTGCGCGACTGGGGCGCCATTACCGAGAAGACCGTGGCCGGCCTGAAGAGCTACACGGGCTTTGTGAACCGTCTGGGCGAGCCGATGGTGAACCGGCGCGGACCTCGCCCCCCGCGCGGCGCACCGGACTACTCGCGCACCTTCGAGGCGCTGTCCTGCGACCGCTTCACGCAAAGCACCGTCAACACCTGGGCGCGCGGCGGGCCGCCGGACTACGGGCCGGAGGCGCCGTTCTCGGTGCCGGTTGCGAACTGGACATACGAGGTCTGGCGCGCCCTCGAGAATCGCATCGTGAGCTGCGGGCAGCAGACGGGCTCGCCGGTGGAGGCCGACCGGGACTGGATCAGCGCCGTCGTAGGAGGCATGGAGGCTCGTGCGTCAGGCGAGATCCGGCAGGCGCAGCGGGACGAGGGGACCCGCGCCGGCAAGGCGGCCGGCATCCTCGCCCGCCTCGCGGAGGCCGAGGGGCTGAGCGCGGCGGACGAGATCACCGCCAAGCTGAAGGCGGTCGAGGCGCTAGCGGCCGCGGGTGCAAAGCTTGGACAAGCGGACGATGAGCGGGTTGCGGCCGCGCGGGAACGCGTCGCGGTCCGGCTACGGGCGGCGCGCACGGCAGAGGCAGAGGCCTGGGAGCGCGACCGGCCGGCACGGGAGGCACGGGCGCGCCAGCAGGAGGAGGAACTCGCGGGCCTCCAGCGGCAGAACCGCGAGCGGGAGGCGCAAGCCTCGGGCGAGCGCGAGCGGGCCGCGCGGATTGAGGCGGAGCGGCAGGCGGAGGCCCGCGCGCAGGCCGAACGGCAGGCGGCCGAGGCGGAGAAGCAGCGGCAGCGCGACAGTGCCAAGCGCGCCGCGGATCAGCAGGCGCGGGAGAAAGCGGATGCTGAGAGCACAGCTCGCCTTTTACGCGAGGAAGAGGCAGCAGCGGCAAGCGACCCTTGCAACAAGGTCGCCGTGCGTCGCCAGATGATGGATGCCGCCAACGCGATAGACCTTTCGCAGTTCAGGGGCCAGAAGCTGCTCGATCTGACGCGCGGGCGCACGCTCCCGGCCGAGCCGAACGTGACGCGATCGTGTCTGTTCATCGCGGATTGGTCGTCGGGCCAGCGCGGGCTCGTGACGATTACGGTGCGCAAGAACTCGTTCGGAGACAACCTGATCGAGGTTCGTCCGTTCTGATCGCATCGGTTGAGGAGAGGGCCATGAAGGAGACCATGGAGCGCCGGAGGGCACGGCTCGCGGCGCTAGCCCGGCACATGCTCGCGTTCGCCGATCCAGCGGCCCCCGTGGGCGAATGGTCCCAGCCGGAGGCCGAACCCGGCACATTCTCGTCGGCATCATTCATGCTGAATGCCGATGCTGAACGGTTCGTCGCGGAGTGCTATGCGCACGGTTGGGTGCTGGGCGGCTTCGACTGGGGGGGGCTGGGCGCAGACCGAGGAGGCGCAGGCCCTGCGCGTAGACCCGACCGCGCTTGCCAAGGCCAGCGATCATCAGCTCGTGAAGCTGCTCACGGTTGTGATCCGCCAGGATCGCTTCGTTGAGGGTGCACTCGCTGCAGCGTTCGAGACCGGCCTGATACTCGGCATACTCCGGCGCGTGGAGCAGCTTGCTGAAGGGGCGAACAAGTCCACCGGCGGTCGAGATCAAGTGGTCGTGTGATCGCTGCGGCGAGCGATGGCAACGAGAGTACCGCCGGCTCCCCTATCATCGGAGCGCCGGCGGTCTACCTTACTTCGGGATCGGCAGGCGCAGCACGATGCATTTGCCCTTCCACCCCGGGGCGCGGGGCGACGTCACTGCCCATTCGTAGCCCCGGCCCGTCGGACCCTTGCTTGCGTCCGACTTCACCAGCGCGCCCTGCTCATCGAGCCAGGCGAGGATGGCGTGCAGGTGCCCCCGCTTGGCGCCGAACCAGCGCACGAACTCGGTCGAGCGGATCGTCACCAGCTCATCCGCGCCATCGGTCATCCGGAAGCCGACATCCGTGTCGAGCCGCGCATCCTCCTTGCGCGGCAGGGGGGTATCGCGCAGGCGCTGGTGCAGGATCGCCTTGGCCTCCGCCAGGGTAGTGTCGCGCAGCCGACTGACCTTCAGCCCGTCGCGGAAGCAGCTCTTGACCGCCCGCCGGGTGGCGAGCGCCCGCCACGGTGGCGGCAGCAGCCCCATGTCCATGGCGAGGCGCAGGCCGGCGTAGATCGTCCCAAAGTTGCGCGCGGCGTGGTTCACCGCCCCCTCGGCGTCCCTCAGGTGCAGGCTGGCTACGAACTCATCGACGTAGGCCTGCGCGCGCGGCGCGAGCTTGTCGCCGAGCCCGATCAACCCTCGTAGGTACTCATCGAAGACGATGCCGTGGTTCGCCTTGCACGCCTTGCGCATCTCGGCCATCCGGCGGTGCGCCCAAGTGGTGAACGCCTCGTCCGTCAGACCCGGCGGCCGGCGGTCGAAGATCGTGGCGTTGCTGCCGTGCACCGCCGGCACGTCGAGGCAGCGGGCTTCCTCACCGCCCTGGCGCGTCGTCCTGACCTGCATGGCAAGCGCCTCGATGGCGTGCTCCGAGGACAGGACGTAGACGAGCGACCAGCCCGAGGCGGCCGCGTCGCTCGCGTAGATATTCTCGCCAGCCCGCACCTTGTCCTTGCTCTCGCTCAGGCCATAGATCATCGGACCGAGCGTGTTGTAGGCGCCGCGGCCGAGCAGGCCGGCCTCGTTGATGAACAGGGCGCTGTCGTTGCAGGTGATGGCGATTTGGTCGAGCCCGGCGCTGGTCGCCTTGCAGCTCGGCAGCGCCTCCTCGGTGCCCAGGCCGATGATCGAACCGCCCACGACCTGCGCCGTGGACTTGCCGGCTTTCGTCTTGCCGTACAGGTTGATGCCGAAGGACTGCATCCCGAGCACGCGCAGGAGCGGGCCAGCGAAAGCCACCCCGAGCATCAGCGTGGCTCGCGTCGACCAGCGCGCGCGGCGGGCGACGTCCCGCTGCCAGTCCTCGACCGTCCCAGCGTTGCCGAACATGATCTGGCGTTTCTTGCCCGGCTGGGGCCGCGGCGGCAACACCTCAACGATGCTGGGCATGGCCCCGACGACATGGGTCGGACGCACGAACACCTCTTGGGCGCGCCGGTACCAGCCGGGCTGCGCGGCATGGCGGGTGTGGCGCAGCGGCGGGGCATCGATGGCCGCCTGGATCACGTCCGCGGACGCCTTGGTCGTTACGGCAGCATTGTGCCTACGCAAAGCAGCGAGGACCTCCGAGGGCTTCTCGGACTTCTCGCAGGGCACGTCGGCAAGCACAGGCTCACCGAGATCGGACGTCGCCTCGAATCGGTCAAAGGCAAGATCGGTCGCCTCATCAACGACGCGTTCCGTTTTGATCACCGCGGGGCGGCGCGGCGCCTTGCGCCAGTCGGGGCGCAGCGTTTCCACCTGCGCGGTCTTCTTCGTACGCGGTGGCTTCCTGTAGGGAACCAAGACTCTGCCTGGCATGGGTCAAGTCTCCTGATGAGCGTGCCGCGCGTGCCGGTTAGGCCGACAGCGGACGCGCTGGGTTTCTTGGGGCTGGCACGCCCGGCACGGGCGGCACGCGGTCTGCGCGCCCTGTGGCGGTGCGTTTCACCGTGAAGTCGGCCTTTTACAGTTCACATCGATTTCTGTGTCGGTACTCCTTCTTGCTGCGGCGGCACGCTTCTCGAAGAGCTTGGTGCCATAGTTCAGGGATGGATGGAGACCGGCTCGTCAGCGGTCGTTAGATGCTCCTTTAAGGGTTGGTCGGCACCGTTCTCGAAGAGCATGGTGCCAGGAGGGATGGGCGATGCAGACCTTGCGTCTGCGTAGGTTCTCCTCGGGTCAGGGGTGGCGCGTAGCCTCGAAGAGGCGGTTGAGGGCATGGCGGGAAAGGCGTCCCGTCCTCGGTTCCTTCTGATGGTCGAGCCAGGCCTCGCAGAGGCTGGGCTTGTGAATCGATGAACTTGCGGTCGCCTTGACCGCCCGGCTTCTCCTTCTTTGGGTGATCGGCGCCGCGCCTCGAAGAGGGTTCATGCCGAGGCTAGGAGGGCATCGAGATCGGGGATGGGTCTCCTTCACTCTGAAACGGGATCGGGGTGTGAGCCCGCGGGGGGTGATCAGGGCCCTCCTTCAGGTCTCCGGGGTGGACCGCGCCCGCGCCGTGGGCACGATCGCGAAATGCACGCCGAGCAGGATGATCCGCCCCGCCAGTCCGGCGCGCTCGAGCGCCCGGACAGCGCGGATCTCCTGCTCGACGGTGAGGGGGCGATCACGGGTGGTGCGAACCGGGCTCACCCGCTTGGGATCATCCCGCAGGATCGTCAAACGTCGGGCGAAGCCGGGCTTGTGGCTGTAGGCCAGCGCCGCCGGGTTACCGTCGAACCGCTTCCGCCGGACCGGACGGCGGACCATCGCCGTCGTGGGGGCGAGGCGCTTCAGGGCGGGCAGCGCCGCCTCGACCTCCGCCGCCGAGGCGATGCCATAGAGGTGGACACAGGGGTGTGACGCGAATCGCTCCGCCTCGGGCAGCGCCCGGCGGTCGTCCTCGTTGAAGCTCAGGTCGAGGCCGAACATCCCGAGGGTCAACCCAGCTTGGCGCAACACAGCGGTGTACCGAATGCGCTCAGCCTCGAAGTCGATCTCTCCGGTCTCGGCGGGTGGCAGGATGAGCGAGAGCATCACCCAGGGCCCGAGGTGCTCGTTCTCCTGGATGAACCGATCGAGCGCCCGCACGAACGTACGCTGCACGGCCCGGCTGCATTGCGGACAGGCCAAATGCAGGCAGCGATGCCGGCGGTCGCATCCGCGCAGCAGGGCGGCGAGGTGCAGAAGCTTCCGACCGTGTCGGCCGTGCTTCCGCAGGCGCTTGGCCAGTGTGCGAGCCGCCGCTTTCACATCGCGTGGGCGCGAGGCCGGATGCTGACGCTTGCCCTCGCGCCAGTTCGGACCGGCGATGCCGTAGCCGCTCCCCCGGCGCAGCATCTGCCGCATGACGACGGCCGCCGCGCGCCGGGTCGGCTGGTCGGGGTCGTCGCAGACGAGAGCGAGCCGGGAGGGCATGCTCGCATGACGCAACTGATGGTTGATGGGCAGGGGCATCGCCGGACCGTCCGAGTGACTATTCGGGTCAGTCCGTGATGCTGCAGCAATTCCGCCTTACCGGATGAGACAGGAAAATCAGTGCAAGCCTCCGCTGAACGTCACGCATCGAGGCGGACACAGCCGAGCCACGTATCTAGACAGTCGGGGTTGGAATCCCGAGCCCACAGCGAGTTCGCTGCAGATAACATTCCGGCTATCAAATACGCAAGCTCATCATCCTATGGCAGAGCTACGAAAGCGTGCTACACTGATGCTACTCGCCATGGGAAAAACGTCTGTATTTTCAACATTCTGAGCTTGTGCGCACCGAATCCCGTAGGGCGCGCCAACAAGATCAAGCACTTAGACCTCTGATCCACAAATTTA
>CAXUMV010000127.1:7700-8744 GCA_964252065.1 uncultured Lichenihabitans sp. | reverse complement strand
CTGCCACGGCGGCCGCGCCGCCGGCCAGGATTTCATTCGCGGCGTCTCGTTGTGGTCGCACCTCGCGAACGTCGGCGATTCCAAGAGCCTGATCACCCATCCGGGCACTACGACCCACCAGCGCCTCAGCGCGGCCGTGCGGGCGGGCCTCGGCATCGGGGACGGCGTGCTGCGGCTGTCGGTCGGGCTCGAGGACGTCGACGACCTCGTCGACGACATCGGCCAGGCGCTCGCCACGCTCGAGTGGGCCGGCAGCAACGTGGCCGCGATGCGCTGACGCGCGGCGGGGCAACCGCGCGGCCGGGGGAGAGGCGGGACATGTATGTCGCGGTGACGCAGGACATCGAGGTGGCGGTCGATCCCGACTACCGCGCGGACCGCTCCGACCCCGCGCGCGGCCGCTATTTCTGGGCCTACACGGTCGAGATCACCAACCGGGGGCCGCTGCGGGTCCAGCTGATCTCGCGCCACTGGCGCATCACGGACGGCCAGGGCCAGTTGGAAGAGGTGCGCGGGCTCGGCGTCGTCGGCGAACAGCCGGTGCTCAAGCCGGGCGAGACCTTCCGCTACACCTCGGGATGCCCGCTCACCACCCCGAGTGGGATCATGACCGGGTCCTACACCATGGTCGACGACGCTGAGCGGACCTTCGAGGTGGCCATCCCGGCCTTTTCGCTCGACAGCCCCGGCGGCCAGCGCGTCCTGAACTGAGGAATATCGCGCCGCAAGGCAACCTCAGGCGGCTTCGCCCGTTGCCGCAGTCCGGCGGCGAACCCGGCTGCCCAAGGAGACCGTCATGGAACCGATGAAGCCCATGAAACCGATGGAGCCCATGAAGCCGATGAAGGGCATGGAGGCCTGGTGGCCCGCCGACCTCGGCAAGCCCTCGACCAGCGGCGCCCAGAACGGCATGCGCTACGCCGTCTTCCCCGACAAGCACCGGCTGCTGATCGAGAAGGACGGCAAGACGACCGCCTACGACACGGGCGACCATCGGATCGGCGGCGTCTCGCAGCAGGACGGCGGCAGCCGGTCGCTCGCCTT
>CAXUMV010000127.1:6756-7690 GCA_964252065.1 uncultured Lichenihabitans sp. | reverse complement strand
CGGCGGACTGACCCCCGCCTCGCCTCATCCGGCCTGGCGGCCATCCTCTCCCGCAAAGCGAAGAAAGGCATGACCGGCACGTCGTAAGGGATTCCTACATCGTTTACGTTCGGGGCTCATGATAGTCGCCGGCCGGGGCGAGGGTCGCCCCGGGCGGCGGCAGACGCATGCAACAGCTTGTCGGTTCCCAAGGCACCCCCGGCCTCGACTGTCTTCTGCTGGCCTACGAGACCAGCGGCGACGGCATCGCCACGCTCGCGCTCGACGGCACGCTGCTGGCCGTCAACGGGAGGGCCGCGGCCGCGCTCGGGCTGGAGGTCGGCGGCGGCGGCTCCTGGACCGAGGCGTGGGCGCCCTCCGACCGGGAGGCGGCCCGCGCCGCCGTCGCGGCCGCCGGGCGCGGCGTGCCGGTCCGGCTCCGCATGGCGACCGCCCCCGCGACGCGCCGCGCGCCGCGGCTCTGGAACAGCGTCGTCACCGCGGTGCCGGGCCCGGACGGCCTGCCGACCCGCCTGCTCGCCGTGTCGCGGGACGTCACCGAGCAAGAGGAGGCCGTCCGCGCCCTCGATCACTCGGTGCGTCTGCAGCATGCCCTGATCGAGGCCACCTCAGAGATCGTCTGGCACGTCGATACGACCACGGGCGTCACGACGCGGCGCGGCTACGTCGAGTTCACGGGCAAACCGGACGATCCCAACGACCTCGATGGATGGCTCGTCTCCGTCCATCCGGACGACCGGGAGCGGGCGAAGGTCCTGGCCGACCGGGCGTTGGTCGAGAAGGCGTCCTCGATCTTCGAGTACCGCCTGCGGCACCACACCGGGACCTGGCGCTGGGTCGAGGACCATGCGACCCCGATCCTCGATTCGAGCGGGACCGTCACGGACTGGGTCGGCATCGTGACCGACATCCACGACCGCAGGACGGCCGAGCA
>CAXUMV010000127.1:0-6746 GCA_964252065.1 uncultured Lichenihabitans sp. | reverse complement strand
AGAAAAGCGCCGAGCACCTGCGGCTCGCCGTGGAGGCCAACGGGCTCGGGACCTGGGACGTCAACCTGACCACCGGGGAGCGCGAGTGGTCGCCGGAGATGTTCGATCTCCTGCGCCTCCCGCGCAACACGGCGCCCGCCAAGCACCTGCTCTTCGACCGGATGCATCCCGACGACCGGGTGCGCGTCTCGCACGAGTTCGCCGATGTCGGACCGCTGACGGAAGCCGTGGCGAGCACCTTCCGGCTGATGTTCGCCGAGGGAGACGAACGCTGGATCGAGGCGCACGAGCGTATCCTGCTCGACCATGAGGGCGTCCAGGTCCGCCGCGTCGGCACATTGCAGGACATCACGGTCCGCAAGCAGGCCGAGCTCGAGGTGTGGCGGGCGGCCCATACGGACGCGCTGACCGGCATCGCCAACAGGGCCCTGTTCCAGCTGCGGCTCGACGAGGCGATCGACGGCGCGCAGGCCCGCCGCACCGGCCTTGCGCTCATCATCATCGATCTCGACCGCTTCAAGGAGGTCAACGACACCTACGGCCACGATGCGGGCGACCTCCTGCTGCGGACCGTGGCCGAACGGCTGACTGCCGGCATTCCCTCGAGCGCCACCGTGGCGCGCCTGGGCGGCGACGAGTTCGGCGTGCTCCTGCCCGCGGTGGGCGATGCCGACGTCGTCGACGTCGTGGCGAGCCGGCTGCTCGACGCGCTCGGCCGGCCGCTCGTCTATGCGGGGCGGGAGACCGAGTGCTCGGTCAGCATCGGCTGGTCCATCTACCCCGCGCACGACGACCAGCCGGGGGCGCTCCTCAAGAACGCGGATATCGCCCTCTACGCCGCCAAGGCCGCGGGCCGCGGCCGCGCGCTGGCCTATACGGGGGACATGCGCACCGAGTTCCACCGACGCATCAACGTCCTTCGCGCCGCCAAGGACGCCCTCGCCCGGGACGCGGTGCTGCCCTACTACCAGCCGAAGATCGCCCTCGACACCGGCGCCGTGATCGGCTTCGAAGCCCTGTTGCGGTGGACCAGCGACGGACAGCTGCGCTCGCCCGGCTGCATCCAGGAGGCGCTCGACCATCCCGAGCTGTCGGTGCAGCTCGGCGCCCGCATGCTCGAGCGCGTCGTCGCCGACATGCAGCGCTGGACGGCGGACGGGCTGCCCTTCGGTCATGTGGCCTTGAACGTCGCCGCCCCGGAGCTCAACGGCGGCGGCTATGCCGAACGGGTCCTGGGCGCCCTCCGCGACGCGGAGCTGCCACCGTCCCAGCTCGAGATCGAGGTGACCGAACGGGTCCTGATGGACGACGGGTCGGGCGCGATCGGCTGCGCCCTCCAAACCCTGCACGAGGCGGGGATCCGGATCGCGCTCGACGATTTCGGGACCGGCTTCGCCTCGCTGACCCATCTCATCCGGTTTCCGGTCGCCTTCGTGAAGATCGACCGGTCCTTCGTCATGAACCTGCAATCGGCCGGCAGCGCGGCCGCCATCACGCTGGCGGTCATCGACCTCGCCCACAAGATCGGCATCAAGGTCGTGGCCGAGGGGATCGAGCTCGAGGATCAGCGGCGCCTGCTAGCCGGCCAGTCGTGCGACGTCGGCCAGGGCTACCTCTTCGCAAAGCCGATGCACGCCTCGCGCGTGCCCTTCTTCCTGCGGCAATGGGCCGGCGCTCCGCCGGTGCCGCGCATCGCGGCCATCCTGTGACGGTCGCGACGCTCAGGCCGGCTCGAACGCCATGGCGACGCCGTTGATGCAGTAGCGCAGGAAGGTCGGCGGAGGGCCGTCGTCGAAGACGTGGCCGAGATGGCTGCCGCACCGGGCGCAGTGCACCTCGGTCCGCACCATCCCGTAGGCGCGGTCCTCCTGGGTCTCGACCGCGCCCGCGACAGGATCGTTGAAGCTCGGCCAGCCGGTCCCGCTCTCGAACTTCAGCTTGGTCTCGAACAGCGGGCTGTCGCAGCCCACGCAGAGGAAACGGCCCTGCCGCTTCTCGTGCAGCAGGGCGCAGCTGCCGGGGGCCTCGGTGCCATGGGCGCGCATGACCTCGTACTGCTCGCGCGTCAGCTTGGCGCGCCATTCGGCGTCGGTATGGGTGACCGGATAGGTTTTCTGCATCATCGGACTCTCGGAGCCAATCGCTACTGCACCGCAGGTGTGGTGGCCCGGCGGTTCGTCAAGACGCCCGCCGGTCGCCCGGCCTGTTCCAGTGGTCGACCAGGCGATGCAGCGCTTCGCGCAATCGCTCGACCACGAGGGCCTCGGCGGTCCGGTCGTGCCCGGTGTCGGCAACGAGATGGCAGAGATCGCGCGCCGGGACGGCGTCGATCACGATGCCCTGGAGATAGGGCAGCAGCCGGCTCCCGACCGCCGCCGCGGCACGGGCATAGGCCTGGCGGTGGCGCAGCGCGGCTTCCGTGGGCGTCGCGGCGCCGGGCCCCATGCCGCCGTCCACGCGCTGGCGGGAGAAGTCGAGGGCCGTCAGGCCGTCGAGCCGGCCCCCGTGCCAATGGGTGCGGAACCGGCGTCCGGCCGCCAGCAGCCTGTCGTTGCTCTGCGGGTCCGTGCGGTCGAGGCTCCCGCGCCGGCCGAGCACGTCGAAGGGGTCGGCGATGCGCCGGATGCCCTCCTCGGCCCCGACCTCGTCGCCCCGGTCGAGAGCGCGGCGCAGGCGCTCGGGGGTCGCGTCCGCGGCCCCGGGCGGCAGGGCCGCGACCCGGCGGCTGCCGCCCAGCGACACGGCCTTGCGTCTCGCTCCTCCCATCAGGCGCCCTCGCCCGCAAAGCCGAAGCGGCGCAGCGCCTCGGCGGCCTCGGCCGCGCTGCGGACCACGGCGAACGGGATGCCCTGCTGGCGGCAGAGATCCTCGAAGGCCGCCTCGTCGCGGGTCGGCCGTGCGGCCTGCGTCCTGATCTTGACGCAGGCCGTGCGCCCGCCCGGGGCCAGCAGCACGAGGTCCGGCGCCCCGCGGGGGAAGGCCGGCGCCCCGCGCCGTCCGGGCACCGGCGGGCGGTCGGGCGCCGCGGACGGACGCACCGCCAGCACGGCCGGCGCGCGGTCTCGCAAGAGCCGCAGCACATCGGCCTCGATCAGGGCGGGATCGGCGGGCAGGACGGTATCGAGGGCGAAACGGCCCCGGCGGTGGCGCACCGGGACGGTCATCGGCCGGCCCCCGCGTAAGCCATGCGGCGGTGGGCGGCGCAGTAGGAGCCCCGCGACCGGGGCGCGCCGCAGAAGCCGAAGCCCTCCTCTGCGACCTCGCCGACCGGCCAGCGGCAACTCGCCTCCTCCAGCTTCATGAGAGCGGCGGCGGCCGGCGGAAGCGGGCCGAGCCCGGGCCGCGGCAGGAAGGCGGAATGGACGATGGGGCGGGACGGCGGGCTATCGAGAAGCGCAATGGCAACCATGGGGTACTCCCATATTGGGTTGGTTGCGTGTGTAATATATTCAATCTTGAGTTGCAATGTGCCCAGAATGGGTATTTTCACCGCGAGGCTTGTTCACTATACGTACTCATCGCGGCCTCGAGTATAAGGGCGGGCGATGGCGAACAATCTCCGGGCGTTGCGGGAGGCGCGCGGCTGGTCGCAGGAGGTTTCGGCAGCGGCGCTCGGCACCACCCGAAACCAGTATGTCAAGCTCGAGAACGGCTCGCGCCGGCTCAGCGACAAGTGGATCGACCGGGCGGCGCTCGCCTACGGGGTCGATGCCGGCGACATCGTGCGCGGCGAACGCCTGACGGTGCCGATCGCAGGCTATGTCAGCGCCGGCTCGCAAATGCAGCTCTACGGCGAAGGCCAGGGAGGCCACGGCGAGGCTCCCGCCCCGGAAGGCTCCTCGGACCGCACGGTCGCGGTCGAGATCCGCGGCGAGAGCCTGGGGCCGTTCTTCGACGGCTGGCTGGTGTTCTTCGACGATGTCCGCTCGCCGGTCACCGACGACCTGATCGGCAAGCTCTGCGTGGTCGGGCTGGACGACGGGCGGGTGCTGATCAAGCGGCTGATCCGCAGCCGCAGCGCCCCGCACCTGTTCCACCTCTACGGCCAGTTCGGCGATCCGCTGCTCGACGTGCCCGTGAAATGGGCCGCGCAGGTCAAGAGCGTCATGCCGCGATAGGCGCTTGGCCTCAGGCGGATCGAGACAGGCGCGAGCCGTCCTGGCGGTGGGCGGCCTGCCGGAAGAACAGCACCTGGCTGATCACTGCCCGCACCTGCTCGATGCCGAACGGCTTGGCGATCAGAAAGGCGGGCTCGGGGGGCGCGCCGGTCAGGAAGCGCTCGGGATAGGCGGTGATGAAGATCACCGGCACTTCGATGCTCTCGAGGATCTCGTTGACGGCCTCGAGGCCCGAGCTGCCGTCGGCGAGCTGGATGTCGGCGAGGATCAACCCGGGCCGATGCTCGCCGATCGCCGCCAGGGCCTCCCGGTGGGTCCGGGCAACGTCGACGACCCTGTGGCCGAGGTCCTCGACGAGCTTCTGCAGGTCCATGGCAATCAGCGGCTCGTCCTCGATGATCAGCACGTCGGTCGAAATCTGTGCGGCAATCTCGCGGCTGGCCTGGTCCATCAGGCCCTTCACCTCGGCGACCGAGCAGCTCATGGTGCGCGCGACCTCGTCGGGGCCGAACCCTTCGACCGCGGTGAGCAGCAGCGCGACGCGCGGCCGCAGGGAGATCGCATCGAGGTTCTGGGTGTCTTCCGCCTGGTCCGGCGAGACCAGCCCCGCATCGACCTCGCCGTTCACCGCCAGCGAACCCCACAGGGCCAGGAACAGTCTATACAGCGCGCAGCGGGCATCCGCCTCGGGGAACCCATGCGGGTCGGCGACGATCGCCTCCAGCGTCTCCACCACATAGGCATCGCCGCTCTTCTGGCTTCCGGTCAGCGCCCGGGCGAAGCGGCGCAAGGTGGGAAGATGCGGCGCAACAGACTGCGAAATCGACATACTGACCCTTTGAAACCGCGAGACGCGACCGCCGCCTTTGCCGGCACGAACGTTTGTTGCGGAACTAAGTTCCACCCCTGGAACTTTCGTCGGGCGACGGCATTGCCGGATCGGACGCTCGACGATTTGGAGCCGTTCCGCAACCAGACTGTCGCCAGGAGCGGCGCCCCGGGTCAACGCCGAACCCGGCCTGTTCATGTGGAGACCCCGACAATGACGGCGGCGGACGACGAGGCGGCAATTCAGGACGCCGCCAAGCAGGCTGGAACGGGGCCGGACCCTCATGCGGCGTCCGCCGACACGGGCGATATCCATACCTATATCGGGGCCCGTCTGCGCAAGGCCTTCGACGATGTCGCCAAGCAGCCCGTGCCCGAACGCTTCCTGCAGCTGATGCGCGACCTCGACCGGACGTGACGGACAGCGGGGCGCCGGGGGACGACGCGCGCAGCCTGCAGGCACGCCGGCGCGAGGAGCGGCTTGCGGCGGCGCTGCGGGCCAACCTGCAGCGGCGCAAGCTCCAGGCCCGCGCCCGTGGCGCGGAAGCCACAGCCCCGCCCGAACCGTCTCCCGAGCCGGATCCCGAGCCCTGACCTGATGTAATCTGGTCGCTTGCGTCGGGCGCGCGCCGCTCCGCGGGGGGCTGAGATGGATCGCATCAGGATCGTCGGCGGAGAGCGCCTGCATGGCACCATCCGGGTGTCGGGCGCCAAGAACGCGGCGCTGCCGCTCATGATCGCGAGCCTCCTGACCGCCGAGGAGCTCGTGCTGCAGAACCTGCCGCGCCTCGCCGACGTCCACCTGCTGGTGCGGATCCTCGGCAATCACGGGGTCGACTACACGATCAACGGCAAGCGGCCGGGCGAAAGCGAGATCGCCGGCCAGACCGTGAAGCTGCGGGCGGAGCACATCGTCGATACGCTCGCCCCGTACGAGCTCGTGTCCAAGATGCGGGCGAGCTTCTGGGTCATCGCCCCGCTTCTCGCCCGCATGGGGCAGGCCAAGGTGTCGCTGCCCGGCGGCTGCGCCATCGGGACGCGCCCGGTCGATCTTCTGATGATGGTGCTCGAGCGGCTCGGCGCGCAGCTCGACATCGAGGCCGGCTACGTGATCGCCAAGGCGCCGCGGGGGCTGCGCGGCGCCGAGATCGACTTTCCCAAGGTCACGGTCGGGGGCACCCACACCGCCCTGATGGCCGCCTCGCTGGCGCAGGGCCACACGCTCGTGCGCAATGCCGCGCGCGAGCCGGAGATCGTCGATCTCGCCGACTGCCTCAACAAGATGGGCGCGCGCATCACGGGCGCCGGGACGGCGGAGATCGCGATCGAGGGCGTCGCGGCGCTCGGGGGCGCCACCCATTCCGTGCTGCCCGACCGCATCGAGACCGGCACCTACGCCATGGCGGTGGCGATGACGGGCGGCGACGTGCTGCTCGAGGGGGCCCGGCCCGACCTGCTCGAGGGGGCCCTCGACGTGCTGACCGAAGCGGGCACGACGATCAGCGCCACCAACGAGGGGATCAGGGTGCGGCGCAACGGCGCCGGCATCCGGGCCGTCGACATCACGACCGAACCCTTCCCGGGCTTCCCGACCGACCTCCAGGCCCAGTTCATGGCGCTGATGACGCGCGCGCAGGGGTCATCCCGCATCCGGGAGACCATCTTCGAGAACCGCTTCATGCATGTCAGCGAGCTGGCGCGCCTGGGCGCCCGCATCCGCCTCGAGGGCGACGCCGCGATCGTGGACGGCGTCGAGCGGCTGAAGGGCGCCCCCGTGATGGCGACCGATCTCCGGGCGTC
>CAXUMV010000126.1:0-8766 GCA_964252065.1 uncultured Lichenihabitans sp. | reverse complement strand
AGGCTCCTGAGTTTGCCGGACGCTCGTCGCCGTGCCAGCCGCCCGTCCTCGAGCGTCGCGATGCCAGCCGAATCGTAGCCGCGATATTCGAGGCGCTTCAGGGCATCGACGATGTCGAGGGCGACTGCGCGCTGTCCCAGGATGCCGACGATGCCACACATGGCGCTAGTTCCTTATAGTCTGCTCGGAGACCCAGGGCGTCATCGCGAGCGAAGCGTGGCGATCCATCGTTCGGTGGGGGAACCTGGATCGCCACGGGCCGACGCGCGTCGCGATGACGGCGGAGGAACCCACGACCTTTCCAAGCAAACCGTGAGCAGACGATCGATCTCGCCCGCCATTGCGACGAGGAAGGGTTGCAGATGGCTTAAGCGCCACGTCTGCCCGTTTTGCGTGCTTTCTGATCCGTTCTGAACCGCGCGGCCCAGCCGGGCTTGTTGACCTGCCGGCCGCGGGCGAGGGCGAGCGCGTCCGGCTCGACGTCCTCGGTCACCACTGAGCCCGATCCGACGAAGGCGCCGTCCCCGACCGTCACCGGCGCGACCAGCGCCGCGTTGGATCCGACGAAGGCGCCGGCGCCGATCACCGTGCGGGCCTTGGAGAAGCCGTCGTAGTTGCAGGTGATGGCGCCGGCCCCGATGTTGGCCTCGGCCCCGACCGAGGCGTCGCCGATGTAGCTGAGGTGGCTCACCTTGGCCCCGGTCCCGATGGTCGCGTTTTTGATCTCGACGAAGTTGCCCACCTTGGCCTTGATCCCGATGGTGGCGCCGGGGCGCAGCCGCGCATAGGGGCCGACGCTGGCGCCCGCGGCGACGCTCGCCCCTTCGAGATGGGAGAAGGCGTGGATGACCGCTCCCTCGCCCACCGTGACGTTGGGGCCGAAGACGCAGTGGGGCTCAACCACGACGTCGCGGCCGAGCGCCGTATCGGCGCACAGGAACACCGTCTCGGGGGCGACGAGGGTCGCCCCGCCCAGCATCGCCGCGGTCCGCAGCGCGGCCTGGGCGGCGGCCTCGGCGGCGGCGAGCTGCACCCGGTCGTTGACCCCCAGCACCTCGGCCGCATCCGTCTCGATGGCGACGCAGCGCCGTCCCGTGGCCCGCGCGGCCTCGACGACGTCCGTGAGGTAGTACTCGCCCTGCGCGTTGCCGGTGCCGATGCCGTCCAGCAGCGCCAGGGCGACCCGGCCGTCGATGGCCATGAGGCCGGCATTGACGAGCCGCGTCGCCCGTTCGGCCTCGCTCGCATCCTTGTGCTCGCGGATGGCCAGCAGCCCCTCGGGCCCGGTCAGCAGGCGGCCGTAGCCCGTGGGGTCGGCGGCCGTGAAGCCCAGCACCGCCACGGCCGCGCCCTGCGCCACGGCGTCCCGCAGCCGGGCGAGCGTCGCCGGCCGGACCAGCGGCACGTCGGCGTAAAGGACTACCACGTCGGCGGCATCGGCGAGGGCCTCGCGGGCGGCCAGCACCGCATGGGCGGTGCCGCGCCGCTCGTGCTGCACCACCACCTCCGCCTGCGGCATCGCCGCATGCGCCTCGCGGGCCACGTCCTCGCGCCCGGGTCCCACCACGACGGCCAGCCGGGTCGCGCCCATGGCCGTCGCCGCCGCCCCGACATGCGCCAGCATGGAGCGTCCGGCGATGGCGTGCAGCGGCTTGGGGATCGCGGACCTCATCCGGGTGCCCTCGCCGGCCGCCAGGATGACGGCCGTGCAGCGCCGCTGCCCGTTCGACCCGCCAACCTCCTGCGTCATGCCGTCTCCAGGAAACCGCGAAGAAACCGCGCCATGGGGCCCGTCGGGCACCGGCCGCAAAAATCAAGTCGCCGCTGCGTCGATTTCGGTTATAGAAGTGCCTCGGTCCGACCGCAAATGACGGACCGCTCAGTCCTCCCGGCCGTTGCGGATCCGCGTCCCCGTATGATTCACCGCCGTGACGTTCTGAAATGGACCGCGCTCGGCTTCGGCGCTTCGGCAGCGCCGGCGCTTGCCGACACGACGTCCACGACGCCGATGGCAGCCGCGGTGCCGGCCGAGTTCGGCGCCGCCCGGGTGCTCGAGAAGGCGCGGGCCCTGGCCCGGAAGCCGTTCGCGGCGCCTCCGACCGATCTTCCCGCCCCCTTCGCCAAGCTCGACTACGACCGCTACGTGGCCATCCGGCAGAAGCCGGGCGGCGCCATCTGGGCAAACGAGAATGTCGGCTTCGCGCTCGAGCCCCTGCACCGCGGCTTCATCTTCTCGGCCCCCATGGTCATCAACCTGGTCGAGAACGGGCAGGCCAAGACCCTCGCCTACGACCCCGCGCGTTTCGAGTTCGGCGGCCTGCAGGTGCCGGCCGCCATCGCGGACATCGGCTATTCGGGGTTCCGCGTGCTGCAGCCGCAAGGCAACCAGGCCCCGCACGACGTCGCGATCTTCCAGGGCGCCAGCTTCTTCCGGGCGATCGCGACCGGCCAGAATTTCGGGGTCACGGCCCGGGCCCTGTCGCTGCGCACCGGCGACCCCAAGGGCGAGGAGTTCCCGCTGATCCGCGAGGTGTGGATCGAACGCCCCAGCCTTGCCAACGACGCCCTCACCATCCACGCGTTGCTCGACAGCGAAAGCGTGACGGGCGCCTACCGGTTCACCCTGCGCCCGGGCGATGTCGCGATCGTCGATACCGAGTGCACGCTGATCCCCCGCACCGGCATCGACGCGCTCGGCCTCGGCACCATGGCCGGCATGTTCTTCTTCGGCCCCCAAAGCCGCCATGGCGGGGACGACGTGCGCGAGGGGGTCTACGAGGTCGGCGGGCTTCAGGTCCTCAACGGCAACGGCGAATGGCTGTGGCGGCCCGTCTCCAACCGCGAGACGCTCCAGCTCTCCTCGTTCCTGAACCCCAACCCGCGCGGCTTCGGCATGCTGCAGCGGGAGCGGCATTTTGCGCGCTTCCAGGACGACGATCAGCATTGGGAGCTGCGACCCTCGCTCTGGATCCAGCCGCTCAGCGACTGGGGCGAGGGCAGCGTGGTGCTGGTCGAAATCCCCTCCGATGCCGAGATCAACAACAACATCATCTGCTTCTGGCGCCCCAAGGCGCCGCTGGTCGCCGGCCAGGAGGCCACCTACAGCTACCGGCAATCCTGGTGCTGGATCCCGCTGGACCGCCCCACCACCGCCATTGTGACCGATACCCGCGACGGCCGCATCGAGGGAGGCCGGCAGCGGCGCTTCCTCGTCGAGTTCTCGAGCGAGGCCTTCGCGGATCCGCAGCGTACGGCCGACCTCAAGGCCATGGTTTCGGCCTCGCCCGGCACGATCCTTGCGGTCCGCACCTTCGCGTCCCCGGTCAACAAGACGTTTCGGGTTCACTTCGACCTCGATCCGGGAGGCGAGACCCTGGTCGAACTTCGCCTTGTTCTCGAGCAGGGCGGCAAAGCGGCGAGCGAGACGTGGCTCTATCGATGGACAGCGTGAGGCGGGCGGACGAGGCGCCGCGGGCGGGGGAGATCGAGGCCGCGATGCCGGCCGAGGCCCCGCTCGCGATGCCGATCCAGCGGCTGTCGCGCTTCGACCGGCGCGGGCGGCGGGCGTGGCTGGCCGGCATCGGGTTCGCGCCGTGGATCGCGCGGGCAGCGGTGTTCGGGGGCGGCCTCGCGCTCACCGCCTACGGGATCGAGGAGATGTACGGGGTCGTCGACGTCGGCGGCGTCACGGTCCTCGAATGGGTTCTGCTGGCTCTGTTTACGGCGAACTTCTCCTGGATCGCGCTCGCCTTTGCGAGCGCCGTCGTCGGTTTCGTCTGGCTGCTGTTCTTCGCCCCCGCGCCGCCCGGCGTGCCCGACCGGCTGGGCACGCGCACCGCCGTCGTCATGCCGATCTACAACGAGGCCACGGCGCGCGTGTTCGGCGCCGTACAGGCCATCTGCGAGGACGTTGCCCGCACCGGGCTCGGCGACAGCTTCGATTATTTCCTGCTGTCCGACACCACCGACCCGGACGTGTGGATCGCCGAGGAGCGCGCGTTCCTTGCCTTGCGCGAGCGGATGCGCGGCCAGGGCCGCATCTTCTACCGGCACAGGCTCAAGAACACGAACCGCAAGGCCGGCAACATCGCCGATTTCGTGACCCGCTGGGGCGGCGCCTACGACCACATGGTGGTGCTCGACGCCGACAGCCTGATGACGGCCCACGCGGTGGTCAACCTCGCGGCCGCGATGGAGCGGGACCCCGACGCCGGCATCATCCAGACCCTGCCGCTGATCATCAACCGCAACACGCTGTTCGCCCGGCTCCAGCAGTTCGCCGCCCGCATCTACGGCCCGGTGATCGCCGCGGGGCTGGCCTGCTGGATGGGGCGCGACGGCAACTACTGGGGCCACAACGCCATCATCCGGACCGCGGCGTTCGCGGCCCATTGCGGGATGCCGGACCTCCGCGGCAAGCCGCCCTTCGGCGGCCACATCCTCAGCCACGACTTCGTCGAGGCGGCGCTGATCCGGCGGGCCGGCTACGGGGTCACGATGCTGCCCGTCCTCGGCGGCAGCTTCGAGGAAAGCCCGCCCTCGCTGATCGACGTGGGCACGCGCGACCGGCGCTGGTGCCAGGGCAACCTGCAGCACGTCCGCGTCATGTTCGCCCGCGGCTTCCACCCCGCGAGCCGCCAGCATTTTGCGACCGGCATCATGGGCTACGTGGCCTCGCCCCTGTGGATGGCGCAGCTCCTGGTCGGCATCGTGCTCGTGCTGCAGTCGACCTACATCCGGCCCGAGTACTTCACCCAGGGCTTCTCGCTGTTCCCGGCCTGGCCGCGCTTCGACGCGCAGCGCGCGCTCGATCTCTTCGCGGTGACGATGAGCGTCCTGCTGGCCCCAAAACTGTTCGGGCTGCTGGTCGCCATCGTGCAGGGGCCGGTGCGGCGGGGCAGCGGGGGCATCGTGCGCCTCGTGCTGTCGACGGCGCTCGAGATGGTCATGTCCGCCCTGCTGGCGCCCATCATGATGCTGGTGCAGTCGGGATCGGTCATGCAGATCCTGTTTGGCCGCGACACGGGCTGGAGCCCGCAGCGGCGCGACGACGGCTCGATCCCGTTCCGCGACATCGTGCGCCGCCACCGCTCGCACACCGTGCTCGGGGCGGTGACGCTGGGGGCGGGCCTGCTGATCTCGCCCTCGCTCGCCGCCTGGATGTCGCCCACCATCGCCGGCCTGCTGCTCGCCATCGTCCTGTCCTGGGCGAGCGGGCAGCTCTCCATCGGCCTGTTCCTGAAGCGGCTCGGGCTTCTGACGACGCCCGAGGAGGACACCCCCCCGCCGATCGCGACGCGCGCCAACGTGCTGGCCGTGGAGCTCGCCCGCTCCGGCTTCGACGAGGCCGACGGCCTGCGCGTGCTGCACGCCGATGCCCGGTTCCGCGACATCCACCAGGCGTTCCTGCCCCAGGGCCATGCCCGCCGGCGCGGCGAGGTCGACGTGGATTTCGCCATGGCGACGGCCCGGCTGACCGAGGCCGACACCATCGACGAGGCCACGGCCTGGCTGAAGCGGCGCGAGCGGGCGGCCGTGATGGGGGACCGCGCGCTGCTGGCCGTGCTCGCCAATCTCAAGGACAGCCGCGACCAGGCCAAGAACGCCGCGTGAGCGACGGCGCATCGGGGCGCAGGACGACGGGCGGTGGGGGAGACGAAGCGTGGACAGGCGAATCGTGTGGATCGCGGCGGTCATCATCCTGCTTCTCGTGCTGTGGTTCGCGCTCGACCACGTCCTGTTCCCGACCCTGCCGACGCCGGCCGGCGCGCCGTCCATCGTGAAATAGGCCGCCATGACCGGTCCCGAGCCGCGGCGTCGTGATGTCTAAACCCCGCGCGAACTTCGTCTGCCAGAACTGCGGGGCCGTCACCAACCGGTGGCAGGGGCGGTGCGACGCCTGCGGGGAATGGAACACCATCATCGAGGAAAGCGAGGGGGCCGGCATCGGCGGCCAGATCGCGCGCAAGGGCCGCAAGGGCCGCCTCTTCGCGCTCGAGGGCTTGTCCAGCCCGACCGCCGAGCCGCCGCGGATCGTGGCCGGGCTGCCCGAGCTCGACCGGGTGACCGGGGGCGGCTTCGTGCCGGGCTCCGTGCTGCTGATGGGCGGGGAGCCGGGCATCGGCAAGTCGACGCTGCTGCTGCAGGCCTGCGCCGGGCTGGCGGCGGCGGGCGGGCGGGTCGCCTACATCTCGGGCGAGGAGGCCGTCGGGCAGGTGCGCCTGCGGGCCGAGCGCCTCGGCCTGTCCGGGGCGCCGGTCAGGCTCGCGGCGGCGACCAACGTCGAGGATATCGTGGCGACCCTCGGCGAGGGGCGCGGCGCTCCCGGCGAGGGCCGCGCCTTCGACCTTGCGGTCGTCGACTCCATCCAGACGATGTGGAGCGAGACCGTCGAGGCCGCCCCCGGCACCGTGACGCAGGTGCGCAGCGCCGCCCAGGCCCTGATCCGCTACGCCAAGACCACCGGCACGGCCGTGGTGCTGGTGGGCCACGTGACCAAGGACGGGCAGATCGCCGGCCCCCGCGTCGTCGAGCACATGGTCGATGCCGTGCTGTCCTTCGAGGGCGACGGCGCCCACCGGTTCCGCATCCTGCGCGCGCTCAAGAACCGATTCGGCCCGACCGACGAGATCGGCGTCTTCGACATGACGCTGCGGGGCCTCGTGGAGGTCGCCAACCCCTCCGCCTTCTTCCTCACCGGCCGCGACGCCGGGGCGGCGGGATCGGCGGTGTTCGCCGGCATGGAGGGCACGCGCCCGCTGCTCGTCGAGATCCAGGCGCTGGTAGCCCCGACCTCGCTCGGGACGCCGCGGCGGGCCGTGGTCGGCTGGGAGACCAGCCGCCTCGCCATGGTGCTGGCGGTGCTCGAGGCCCATGCCGGGGTGAGGCTCGGCGGCCACGACGTCTACCTCAACGTGGCGGGCGGGCTCCGGGTCGGCGAGCCGGCCGCCGACCTTGCGGCCGCGGCCGCGCTCGTGTCCTCGCTGGTCGGCGGGCGGCTGCCGGCGGACGCGGTCTATTTCGGCGAGATCGGCCTCTCGGGCGCGGTGCGCCCCGTGGTGCACGGCAGCGCGCGGCTCAAGGAGGCGGCCAAGCTCGGCTTCGGCTCCGCCTACGCCCCGCCCGGCGAGAGCGCCGGCGCCCTGCCGGTGCACGAGGTCGGCCACATCGCGGCGCTGGTGGCCGGCATCGCGGCCGACGGCCGCCGCGCCGGCACCGGCGGGCCGGACGAGCATGGATGACGGCCGGATGCGGCTTGTCTATAAGCCGCTGACGCCGCCCTCCCCGTCTCGACACCGCCGCCGACCCCGAAAGCCGCCGCATGCCCTCCTATCTCGACCTCGCGCTGCTGGGCGTCATCCTGATCTCGGCCATCCTGTCGATGGTGCGGGGCTTCACGCGCGAAGTGCTGGCGATCGCTTCCTGGGCGGCGGCCGCGGTGGCGGCCTACTTCTTCCACCCGCTCGTGATGCCGTATCTCGAGCCCTACATCCAGAAGGACCAGATCAGGCAGATCGCCGCCATCGCGCTCGTGTTCTTCGCGACCCTGATCGTCGTGTCGATCATCACGGTGAGGCTGTCGGACGCCATCCTGGACAGTAAGGTCGGGCCGCTCGACCGCACGCTCGGCTTCGTGTTCGGGGCGGCGCGCGGGTTCCTGCTCGGCGTCGTGGCCTTCCTGTTCTTCAACTGGCTGGTGCCCAAGGCGCAGCCCGAATGGGTGACGAACGCGCGGCTGCGGCCGCTGCTGCAGATGGCGGGCGACGACATGATCGCGCTGCTGCCGCCCGACGCCGAGAACGCCATCCTCAAGCGCTTCAAGATGAAGCCCGGCGAGGACACGCCCGCCGAGGAGACCGACGTCAAGCCGGGGCCGACCCCGCCGCTGCCGCCGGCCCGCAAGTCCGACGCTGCCCCGGCCCCCAAGCCCGCCGAGGTCTCGACGACGGACAAGCAGCGGCTCGACTCGCTGCTCGGCAAGCCTGCCCCCAAGCCCTGACGGGCGCGCCTCCGTTCACCTCGGGCAAAGAATCAGGGCGCAACGCGGCATTTGACGCCGGCATGACCTTATCCCGGCGCCGCCGCCCGGCTATATGAGGGCTGTCTTCGATCTCGTTTGTCAGGGATGAGCACGATGAGCCAAGCCGCCGCGTCGTCGCCCGCATCCGCGCGGGAGCTTGAGAGCGGCGAGTTCGGCCTCAACGATGACCGCCTGCGCGAGGAGTGCGGCGTCTTCGGCATCTTCAATCATGCCGATGCGGCCGCGATCACGGCGCTCGGCCTCCACGCGCTGCAGCACCGCGGCCAGGAGGCGGCCGGCATCGTCGCCTTCGGCGAGGGACGCTTCCACTCGGAGCGGCGCCACGGCCTTGTGGGCGACCATTTCTCGAACACCGAGACGATCGCCCGGCTGCAGGGCCGGGCCGCCATCGGCCACGTGCGCTACGCCACGACCGGCGACACGATCTTCCGCAACATCCAGCCGCTCTTCGCCGAGCTTGACGGCGGCGGCTTTGCGGTCGCCCATAACGGCAACCTGACCAACGGCCTGATGGTCCGCAAGGCGCTGATCCGCGACGGCGCCATCTGCCAGTCGACCTCGGACACCGAGGTGATCCTGCATCTGGTCGCCCGCTCGCGCAAGCCGCGCTTCGTCGACCGCTTCATCGACGCGCTGCGCCAGATCGAGGGCGCCTATTCGCTGGTCGGGCTGACCAACACGATGCTGATCGGGGCCCGCGACCCGCTCGGCATCCGCCCGCTCGT
>CAXUMV010000125.1:0-8786 GCA_964252065.1 uncultured Lichenihabitans sp. | reverse complement strand
TCGCCAACCGGGTCAGGTCCGGAAGGAAGCAGCCCTAACGAGACCGAGCGGGTCTCTGTCCAGCCTCCTTTTCGCGCCTGCGCGGGCGCGCCACCCCGAGTTGGATGAATGAGCGACGTCTCCGGCTCGTTCGGGAGCCTGCTGGCCGGCGCCCCCGCGGCGGCCGCGCCCTACCGGGTCCTGGCCCGCAAATACCGCCCCAGCCACTTCGACGACCTGATCGGCCAGGAGGCCATGGTCAGGACCCTGACCAACGCCTTTAGCCTCGGCCGCATCCACCAGGCCTATCTGCTCAGCGGCGTGCGCGGGGTCGGCAAGACCACGACGGCCCGCATCCTCGCCCGCGCCCTCAACTATCACCGGGCCGCCACGGGGGACGCCTCGGCGATCGACGCCCCGACGGTGCTCATGCCGGCGCTCGGCACCCACTGCCAGGCGATCATCGACAGCCGCCACGTCGACGTGATCGAGATGGACGCCGCCTCCCACACCGGCATCGACGACATCCGCGAGATCATCGACGGCTCGCGCTACCGCCCCGTGATGGCGCGCCACAAGGTGTACATCATCGACGAGGTGCACATGCTGTCGAAGGCGGCCTTCAACGGGCTGCTCAAGACGCTGGAAGAGCCGCCCGAGCACGTCAAGTTCCTGTTCGCCACCACCGAGGCCGACAAGGTGCCGGTGACGGTGCGCTCGCGCTGCCAGCGCTTCGACCTGCGGCGGGTCGAGGCGCCGGCCCTCATGGCGCATCTCGGGGCCATCTGCGCCGCCGAGGGGATCGCGGTCGACCCCGAGGCCCTCGCGCTGGTCGCGCGGGCCGCCGAGGGATCGGTGCGCGACGCGCTGTCGCTGCTGGACCAGGCGATCGCCCATGGGGGCACGGCCGGCTCTGCAGGGATCGAGGCTGCCGGCGTGCGCGCCATGCTGGGGCTGGCCGACCGCGGGCGGACCATCGATCTCTTCGAAGCCACGATGCGGGGCGATGTCGCGGCGGCGCTCGCCGGCCTGCGCGAGCTCTACGATGCCGGGGCGGACCCGTTGGGCCTCATGGCGGCCCTGGCGGATTTCGTCCATCTCGTCACGCGTCTAAAGCTCGTCCCCGAGGCCGCCAAGGATCCGGGACTCACGGGCGAGGAGCGGACCCGCGGCCTCGCCATGGCCGAAGGGCTGAGCGTGCCGGTGCTGACCCGCGCCTGGCAGTTGCTGACCCGCGGGCTCGAGGACGTGCGGGCCGCCCCGCGCCCGCTCGCCGCCGCCGACA
Organism: uncultured Lichenihabitans sp.; assembly: GCA_964252065.1. Lineage (GTDB taxonomy): Bacteria > Pseudomonadota > Alphaproteobacteria > Rhizobiales > Beijerinckiaceae > Lichenihabitans. The sequence continues at coordinate 7,522 of CAXUMV010000125.1, read as the reverse complement.
TGGTGCTCGTGCGCCTCGCCTATGCGGCCGATCTGCCGACGCCCGACGAAGCCCTGCGCCGCCTCGGCGAGGCGGGAGCCGGCATCCCGCCCGTTCCGTCCCCACCGGCCGGCCCGGGCGGGCCGCCCCCGCGCACCGGCTTCCGGCAGGCCGGCGGGGGAGGCTCCGGGGCGATCGGCGCGGCGCAGCGCGAGCCTGCGGTCGCGATGCCGGCCACCCCGCTGCCGCGGTCTCTCGACGACGTCCTGGCGCTCGCGGCCGAGCACCGCGACATCAAGCTGCAGACCGCCCTCGAGCGCGACGTGAGGCTGGTCCGCTTCGAGCCGGGCCAGGTGGAGTTCGAGGCCGTGCCCGGGGCAGCTCCCGGCCTTGCCCACGACCTCGCCCGGCGCCTCCAGGAGTGGACGGGCACGCGGTGGATGGTGGCGCTCGCGACCTCCGGCGGGGCGCCCTCGGTCCACGAGCGGCGGGCCGCCGAGGCGCAGGCACGGCGCGACACGCTCGCGGCCGACCCCGTGGTGGCCCGCATTCTCGAACTGTTTCCCGGCAGCCGCATCGTGGAGGCGAGGGCGCCCGCGCCCGAGCCGCTGGACGCCGGCGAGGACGAGGACACCGGCCCTCCGCCGCCGGCTCCCTTCGACGACGAGGACATCGCCTATCCGGCCGACGAGGTGGGCCTGGATGACAGCGGGGCGGACGACCTGTAGCGTCCCGGCGCTCCTCGGAGGGGCCGGCCGGAGGCAGGAATGAAAGACGTCATGGGGTTGATGAAGCAGGCCCAGGCCATGCAGGCCAAGCTGGCCGAGACGCAGGCCGAGCTCGAGCGGCTGGAGGTCGAGGGCCAGTCGGGCGGCGGCCTCGTGCGCGTCGCGATGACCGCGAAGGGGCAGATGAAGGGCATCACGATCGACCCCTCCCTGATGAAGGAGGAGGAGCGCGAGATCCTCGAGGACCTCATCGTGACGGCCTGCGACGACGCCCGCCGTAAGGCGGACCGCACCGCCGAGGAGCGGATGAAGGCGATCACGGCCGGGCTGCCTTTGCCGCCGGGCTTCAAGCTGCCCTTCTAGGACCTTGGCCGACCGCGTCGCGGGTCCCGAGATCGAGCGGCTCATCCAGCTGCTCGCCCGGCTGCCCGGCCTGGGACAGCGCTCGGCCCGCCGGGCCGCCCTCCACCTGATCCGGCGGCGCGAGGAGCTGCTCGGCCCGCTGGCCGATGCCATGGCGGTCGCGCGCGAGCGCATCGTCACCTGCTCGGCCTGCGGCAACGTCGACACGGTCGACCCCTGCACGGTGTGCCGCGACCCGCGCCGCGACCCCACCCTCATCGTGGTGGTCGAAACCGTCGCCGATCTCTGGGCGCTGGAGCGGGCCGGGGTGGTGCGCGGGCGCTACCATGTCCTGGGCGGCGTGCTGTCGCCGCTGGACGGCATCGGTCCCGACGACCTCAACATCGGCACGCTGGTCGAGCGCGTGGCGGCCGACGGTGTGGCGGAGGTGATCCTCGCCGTCAACGCGACCGTCGACGGCCAGACCACGGCCCATTACGTCACGGATCTGCTGGCCGCGCTGCCCGCCAGGATCACCCGCCTCGCCCATGGCGTGCCCGTGGGCGGGGAGCTCGACTACCTCGACGAGGGCACGCTTGCCGCGGCCATCCGGTCGCGGACGGCGTTCTGATCGCGCGAGCCGTTCGAATCAGCCGCGATTCATCTCGATCGTGATCGACTGGATGTCGGTGCCGGTGGGGCGAATCGAGACGGACTGCTTGTCGCCCTTGGTCTGGACGGCGAGCGTCGCCGAGAACACCGGTCCCTTGACGGCGACGTCGATGCTGCCCGGCAGCACCTGGCCGCTGATGGCGCCGGTCACCTGGCGCGTCAGCTCCGTCCATGTCCCCGAGAGGCTGCCCTCGGGGCCGGAGATCACGTTGCTGTTCACCTCGAACTTGTAGCTGTCGCTGGCGCAGCGCAGCTCCTGGTGGAGGTTCAGGCCGCTCGGGGTCACCGAGTACTTGGCCCGGCAGCGGATCCGCTCGTTGGTGCCGTTCGAGACCGAGACGGTGCCGGTGCCCGACCAGCTGCCCGCCAGGCCGCCGAACGGCCCCTCGGCAGCGCCGGCCGGACCTGACAGGCCTGCCGTCAACAGGACCGGCAGCGCCAGGGCGGCGACCACGCTCTGCGCGGTGCCGCGGGCCCACAATCCAATCATGCCCAAAGTCTCCATGTCCGCGCAGGCGTCGGGCCGATCGTGCCCATGCTCGGTCGCGACGAGCCGCGGCGTTCCTGCCATGTTCGCCGAGACTTGGCAATTCGGGACCGCCGGATCCCCCTGCGGCATGCGACGCCGCAGGGCCATTCACCGCGAATTCACCTGGTCGGTCCTAAGTACATCCAGGACGGCCCGACCGAGCCCGGCAGGCCCATCTGGCGTGCCGTCCGACCCGCGACCGCTCGGCAATTGCGTTTGTTGAAACTACACTGCATGGATCGCTCACGCACCCGGCAACTTGGCGGCGCCTGGGCATGAGAGAGGCGATGACATGGGCAAGCCGTCCGTCGTACTGATCGTCGAGGATGACGCGCTGCTGGCCGACATGGCGGCGGAGATGATCGAGGAGACGGGATCGACCGCCAAGGCCGTCGATTCGGTGGATGCCGCGCTCGAGTACCTCAAGGAGCACTCCGACGACGTCGCCGCGATGTTCTCCGACGTCCGCCTGAAGGGCCCGCTCAACGGCATCGAGCTGGCCGCCTTCGTGGCGGTCCGCTGGCCCTCGATCGCGATCTGCGTGACGTCGGGCGTCGCGCCCGAGCGGCCCTACCGCCTGCCCAAGAACGCGCAGTTCATGCCGAAACCCTGGAAGCCGGCCGACGTGATCTCCTTCATCGAGAAAGCCGCCGGGCGCCGCGCCTGATCGTGCGGCGGCGCTGGACCGAGCCGGCGGCCGACGAGGCGAGGGCCGAGGACATCTGTCCGCTCTGCCGCCGGCCGATCCCAGAGGGCGCCCGCGCGAGCCGTCACCACCTCGTCCCCAAGCTGAAGGGCGGCGCCCGCCTGCCGACCGTCCGCCTGCACCAGATCTGCCATAGCACGATCCACGCCCTGTTCACCGAGGCGGAGCTCGCCCGGCGGCTGCACGACGTCGACGCGCTCCGGGCCGATTCGGCCCTTGCGGGCTTCCTGGCCTGGATCGCCGGCAAGCCCGCCGACTTCCACGCGCCGACCTCGATGACCTCCGGGCGGCGGGCGCTCAAGCGCGCCCGGGGGCGCCGGTAGTCAGCTTTGCCGGAGCGCCTCGATCACGCCGGCCAGCCGCGTCATGCCCTCGGGCGTGAAGGCCACGCGCCCCTCGCCCTGCTTGGCAAAGCCGGCCGCCTCGAGCGCCGCGACGCCGTCGGGGTCGGCCTTGTGCCCCTTGCCGTCGGCGCTGATGACCTCCGTCACCGTTTCCCCGGAGGTCAACTGGTGATAGGCGGCGAAGGCGAAGATCCCCAGCGCCTTGTCGCTCAATGGTGTCGATGCCACGGCCATGCCTCCTTGGTGTTCTGAAAAGACCGGACCGGTCCATGCCCGGTGTGGCGCGCCCCGTGCGCCCGACCAGTGCGACCCGAGCGCACGCATGGCGCGCGCCGTTCGCGGGGACCGGGCCCTAGCCGGAAACGGCTGCCCGCGGCAACCCTGGGGATGGGGGGCGTGAGGGAGACCATCGCGGCGGCCCTGCGGCGGGACGTCGCCGCGGGCCGCCTCGACCCCGAGCCGGCCCAGGCGGCGCTGGCGGGGCGGCTCGATATGCTGGCGGACGCCTTGCGGGAGCATGACGAGCGCGGAGCGGGCTCGGTGCTCGGCCGATTGTTCGGCGCAAGGCGCCCCGAGCCGCCGCCGGGCCTCTACATCCACGGCGCGGTCGGGCGCGGCAAGACGATGCTGATGGATCTCTTCTTCGACCGGGCCGAGGGTCCGGCGAAGCGCCGCGTGCATTTCCACGCCTTCATGGCCGACGTGCATGCGCGCATCCACGCCTGGCGGGAGGCCCGCAAGCGCCATGCGGTATCGGGCGACGACCCCATCGCGCCCGTCGCGGCCGCGGTGGCGCAGGAGGCGCGGCTGCTCTGCTTCGACGAGTTCGCGGTGACCGACATCGCCGACGCCATGATCCTCGGCCGGCTGTTCACGGCGCTCTTCGCCGACGGCGTCACGGTGGTCGCGACCTCCAACGTCGAGCCCGACCGGCTCTACGAGAACGGGCTGAACCGCACCCTGTTCATGCCCTTCATCCAGCTGCTGAAGGCGCGCATGGACGTGGTCCGGCTGGACGCCGACACCGATTTCCGGCTGCAGAAGCTGAGCCGCGGCTCGACCTGGCGCGTTCCCGCCGATGCCGCCGCAACGGCCGCGCTCGATGCCGTCTTCGCGGCGCTCACCGGGCAGGCCACAGGGCAACCCGCGGCGCTGCCGCTGCTGGGCCGCCGCGTGGCCGTGCCACAGGCCGCGGGCGGGGTCGCGCGCTTCCCCTTCGCGGCCCTCTGCGAGGCCCCGCTCGGGGCGGCCGACTTCCTGGCGATCGCGCAAGCCTACCATACCGTGCTGATCGACGGCATCCGGGTCATGGGACCGGCCGAGCGCAACCTCGCCAAGCGGTTCATCACCCTGATCGACACGTTCTACGACCGCCACGTCAAGCTGGTCGCCTCCGCCGAGGCCGAGCCGACCGCGCTCTACCGGGCCGAGGAGGGCCGCGAAGCCTTCGAGTTCGAGCGCACCGCCTCGCGACTCATCGAGATGCGGTCGGACGACTACCTCGCCCTGCCGCACGGCGCGGCGGCCTCGCTCGGCTCGGGGAATACGACGGGCCTGGTCGAAACCTGACCGGTGCGCCCCGGCATGGGGCGACCAGACTGAACGAGGCAAACCGGCGTCGGACCCTGGTGTCGTCTTCGCGAGCGCAGCGAAGCGATCCACGGCGGGGCTTCCGCACCGTAGAGTGGATCGCCACGGCGCTGCGCGCCTCGCGATGACGTCCGGGTCGGCGGCCCGAGGACCCCTCATCCGGCCTGTCGGCCACCTTCTCCCCGGAGGGGCGAAGGGGCTTCTCCGGCAGGTGGTCGCGGGACCAAAAGAAGCCAGTTGCGACGGTTGCGCGACCGGTCCCGGTCCGCAAAGACAACACGGCGGTCGGCGCCTGTCGTTCTCGGCGCGGCCCGGTCTCAGCCGTGCGGGGCGGCGGCGCGGATGCGGGCCACGTCGGCCTCGACCTCGGTCCAGGCCGGCGCGTCGGGGGCGAAGCGGGCCCGGACGTAGCGGACGAGGTCGGCCGTCTGGCCGTCCGAGTAGACGTCCCTGAACCCCGGCATGGCGCCGAGCTCCGGATGGGCGGGCGTCATGATCCCGTTCAGGATCACCTGGATCAGGTTGTCGGGGCGGGCGGCGTGGACGCCGGTGTTGAGGGCCAGCAGCGGCCGGACGCCGAACATGGTCGGGCCGCCCGGCTCGTGGCAGGCCGCGCAGGCGCCGGCATAGAGGCGGCGGCCGGCTGCCGGCGCGTCCAGGGGCTCGGCCGCGGTCCGGCTCAGCAGCGCCTCGGCCGTGTCGCCCGTGCGTGTCTCGCCCTCGAGGCTCGCAAGGTAGCGCGCCATGGCCCGCAGGTCGGCGTCCGGGAGGGCTGCGAGTTCGGTGACGACCGCCGCCATCGGCCCCGCCGCGACGCCGTGGTCGCGATGGTGGCCGGTCCGCAGATAGGCGAAGAACGCGTCCTCGGTCCACGCCACGGGGGCGGCTGAGCGCGACGACAGGGCAGGGGCGTCCCAGCCGTCCGCGACCCCGCCCCCGAGGTGCAGCGCCCCGCCGCGCTCGGCGCCCAGCGCGTTGCGCGGGGAGTGGCAGGCCGAGCAGTGGCCGAGCCCCTCAACGAGCGCGCGGCCGCGGGTCCAGGCCGCATCCGCCCCAGAGGGCGTGGGGGTCGGCATGGCGTCCCTCAGGAACAGCGCGTTCCACACCGTCATGAGGCCGCGCACCCCGAAGGGCGCCGGGAGCGCGGTCGCGGGCGGCCGATGGCCGACGGCCGGCTGCGCCATCACCCAGGCATAGAGCGCCTGCACGTCGGCATCCTCCGCGCGGGCGAAGCTCGGATAGGGGTGGGCCGGGTAGAGGTTGTGCCCGTCCCGGCTCACGCCCTGCCGCATGGCGCGGTCGAAGGCGGGATAGGACCAGGCCCCGATCCCGGTCTCGGGATCGGGCGAGATGTTGGAGGCGTAGACCACCCCATAGGGCGTCGCGATGCCGCGTCCGCCCCTGAGATCGTCGCCGTGGCAGACCGCGCAGTCTCCGAGCGCCGCGGCGAGGCGCCCGCGCTCGATGGTGGCGGCCGAAAAGGCGCCCGGGTCGGGCCGGGCGATGGGCGGCAGCGCGCCGCGCGCCGGGATCAGGAGGGCCGCAAGGCCGAGCATGGCCCCGATCCCGCCGGTGAGGAGGCCGAGCCCGAAGCGGCCCCCCGCGGGGCCGGCCGCCCCGCGAGCCTTGCCGGCCGGAGCCGCGGGGGCGGGCAGCGGATGCAGCGCGGACCGCACCCGCTCGGGCGTGAAGGGCGGCTCGCGGAACCGGATGCCCGTCGCATCGAAGATCGCGTTGGCGATGGCGGCGGCGCTCGGCACGGAGGCGGACTCGCCGACCCCGAGCGGGGGCGCATCCGGCCGGTCCGTCATCAGGACGTCGATGGCCGGCAGCTCCGGGAAGCGCAGGATCGGATAGCCGCCCCAGTCGCGGCTCGTGACGACCCCCGCCTCGAAGGCGACCTCCTCGGTGAGGGTGCGGCTCACCGACTGGATCACGTTGCCGTGGACCTGGTGGCGGACACCCGCGGGATTGATCATCAGCCCGGCATCCTGGCCGACGACGACGCGGGTCACCGCGACCTCGCCGGTCGTGCGGTGCACGGAGACGTCGGCGACCCAGGCGGCCGAGGCCGCGGCCGTGCCCGGGAAGGTGCCGTGCACGTAGGTGGCATAGGCGAAGCCGCGCCCGCGCAGCCAGTCGCCGTCGGGGGCAAGCGTCCCGGGCCCGGTGTGCGGCACCCAGTCGGCCCGATCGGCGACGCTGCGGATCAGGCTCGCGGCGCGCTCGTCGCCGAGATGGTGCAGCCGGTAGGCGATGGGGTCCTGGCCGGCCTCGGTCGCAAGCTCGTCCACGAAGCTCTCGTGGGCGAAGCTGTTGGGCAGTGCGGACACGCCGCGCAGCCACGACGCCCGGGCGATCGGCGCCATGTCGTGCACGGTGACCCGGGCATGCGGGTAGGCGTAGGGCGGGATGGCGGTGCGGTCGCCCATTCGCAGCACGTCGGGGACGGGCTCCACCCTCCCGGTCAGCAGCAGCGCCAGGCTCGGGGCGGCGTTGGAGGGGTAGCGGGTCGCAAAATCATAGGCCGCCGGCGAGCCGTCGTCCCGCAGCCCGCCCCCGACGTCCATCACCTGCGCGGCGCCCTTGGGCTCCCAGGCGTGCTCCTGCTCGCGCGTGAGCTGCACGCGCA
>CAXUMV010000124.1:6167-8842 GCA_964252065.1 uncultured Lichenihabitans sp. | reverse complement strand
GCAAGCCGCTCGGCGACACCGACTGGAACGGCTCGGGCATGCACGCCAACTTCTCCACCGCCTACATGCGCGAGACGGGCGGCAAGGAGTATTTCGAGAAGCTCATGAAGGCGTTCGAGGACGCGCGCGAGGACCACATCGCCGTGTACGGCCCGGACAACCACATGCGGCTGACCGGCAAGCACGAGACGCAGTCGATCCACCAGTTCAGCTACGGCGTGGCCGACCGGGGCGCCTCCATCCGCGTGCCGCACAGCTTCGTGAACAACGGCTACAAAGGCTACCTCGAGGATCGCCGCCCCAACTCGCAGGGCGACCCCTACCAGATCGCCTCGCAGATCCTGAAGACGGTCGCGACCGTCCCGACCAGCGGAGCGGCGACGCAGGCCGCCGCCTGATCGGCGGCTATCGGGGTCACCCTGATCCTTGCCGGCCCATGCCCTTCTCCCGCCCCGCGGGAGAAGGTGGCCGGCAGGCCGGATGAGGGGATCCTCGTCCCGCCAACACCCCTCATCTGCCCTGCCGGGCACCTTCTCCCCGCAAGCGGGGCGAAGGCGCGAATCGGCAAGCTCCGCGTCACGTTGAAGGATGTCGTGCAGGCCTGGTTGTGCGACGGGACCGTAGGGCCCGAACCTCGCAACGTCCCGGCGGCCTAGCCGGCCAGCGCCCGGGCCCGGTCGCGGGCGGCCTCGACCGCCCGGCGCAGAAGGCCGGCCAGGGCCTCCTCGCCCTGGAGCACCGCAAGCGCCGCGGCGGTCGTGCCGCCGGGCGAGGTCACGTTGCGACGGAGCTGGTCGGCGCCGGTCGCGGGCTCGGCCTCGAGCAGCGCCCCGGCCCCGACCACGGTCGCGCGGGCGAGGCGATCCGCCTGGTCCGCCTCGAGCCCGACGGCCCGGCCCGCCGCCGCCAGGGCCTCGACCATCAGGAACACGTAAGCCGGGCCCGAGCCGGACACGGCGGTCACCGCATCGATCAGCGCCTCCTCGGCCAGCCATTCGACGCCTCCGACCGCGCCGAGCAGCGCCTCGGCCTGGGCGCGATGCGCGTCCCCGACCCCGGGCCCCGCATAGGCCCCCGCGATGCCGCGGCCGACGGCGGCCGGCGTGTTGGGCATGGCCCGGACGATAGCGCCCGCGGGCAGCCGCGCCGCAAGGTCGGCCTCGGTCTTGCCGGCGAGGATCGAGACGAGCAGCGTCCCCTGGCCGCAGAGCGGCCGCAGCGCAGGCGCGACGGCGTCGAGCATCTGCGGCTTGACGGCCAGCACGACGACGTCGGGCGGGGCGAGGCCGGCCACCGCCCCCGCCAGGGCGAAGCCGTGGAGGTCCGCGAGCCGGCGCAGCGCCTCGGGCGGCTGCGGGTCGACCACAGTCAGCCGCGGCGCCCACCCGCGCCCGATCCAGCCCTGCAGGAGCGCGCCGCCCATCTTGCCCGCGCCGACCAGGAGGACGGCGCCGGGCATGGCGTCGCTCATGCCTCCCCTTCCGTCTCGAACATGGCGCTCTCGAGCGCTTCGCGCGGCGACTTGCCGGCCCAGAGCACGAACTGGAAGGCCTGGAAGTAGCGGTCGCAGCTGTCGACCGCGAGCTTGAGGATCGCCTCGCACTGCCGCCCGTCCGGGTCCGCCCCGCCCGACATCAGCAGGGCATGGCGGAACATGATCACGTCCTCGCGGCTCCACAGGTCGAAGTGGCCGACCCACATATGCTCGTTGATCAGGGCCACCAGGCTCGACACCGACTGGCGCCGCCGCTCGGGCACCTTGAGGTCGAACGCGCAGCCGACATGCAGCGCCTCCATGTCCGACAGCCAGGTGAAGGCGATGTGGTACTCGGCGAAGCTCCCCTTCACCGAGATCGAGATCTCGTCCTGGTCGTCGCGGTCGAAGGCCCATTCGTGAAAGGCCGCGATCCGCTCGACCACATCGACGGGATGCTCGCTCCGGCTCGCATCGACGGTAAGAAGAGACATGCGCAACCCTCTCATCGCGGCCGGCGCCAGGGATGGCGGCCTGCCGTGGACGACCTGACCCGGATCGGCCCGATCGGCATCCGGGCAGCGCGGCCGCCCCCGGCGCATCGCTGCCTGCGGACAGAGTCGCGGATTCGACCGAATCCGTAAAGAGTCCCGGACCCAAGTCCACAGCTTAGGCGCGGGACACCCCGTTCTCCCGCGGGACCGCTGCGGCATGCGGACCCGGAACAAGGATCGGTTTCACCGCGTTCATTTTGGGCGTGAGCGGATCGATGCTCTCCCCTCCCATTGGTCCGATCCGCATCAAGAACCCGCAACGGCAGCCCCTGGCCGTTGCGGGTTTTTGCTGTGAAGCCCGAGCTCGGTCCCGGCGAGGAACCGGGCTCGGGCTTGAGCGTTGCCAAGCGGTGGAGACAGGCCGCGGCGGGGCGCCGCCCGAGGCCTGTCGTCACAGGCGTGTCGCAGCAGCAGGGGAAGACTACGATGGCAGACCGTTCGTTGGAGAGGGTGGCGCGGGAGCTCAGTTCCGATTTCCTGGCGCTCCGGAACGACCTGCGCAAACTGACCGGCGTGGTCTCCGATCTCGCGAACGATCACGCCGAGACCACGCGGAGCGGGTTCTCAAGCGCCGTCGACCGGGCCAGGGACCGGTTCTCCGACACCTCCGACCGCTTTGCCAGCCAGGCAAGCCATGCCGGGGACCG
>CAXUMV010000124.1:0-6157 GCA_964252065.1 uncultured Lichenihabitans sp. | reverse complement strand
CTGCACAGCCTGCTCCTCCGGCGACATCTCGGCCAGCGAGGCGAACGCCTTGGCGTCGTGCGTCGTCACCTCGGGGGCCATGCCGGGGACCGCCTCCGCGGCGCCCAGGCCGAGATCGAGACCCGCATCGGCCGCAACCCGATGACGGCCGTCATGATCGCGGTGGTCGGCGGGCTCCTGATCGGGGCCCTCAGCCGGACCCGTCGATGAACAGCAGCCTCGCCCGCCTGGTCGGCCAGGCCGAAGCGCACATGGCCGGGCTCGGCCGACGAGCGGTCGACAGCGTCACGACCCCGCTCCGCATCAAGAGCCAGGAGATCGCCTCCGAGACGATCGAGGCCGTGTCGCGGACCGTGAAGGTCATCGCGATCAAGGCCGTGCTGGGGCTCGTCGCGGCCATCATGGCGGTGGTGGCGATCGTCTACGCCATCGCGGCGCTCTACCAGAAGCTGCTGCCGACGCTCGGGCCGGTCGAGGCCCGGCTCGTGCTGGCGGGGCTTTTCGCCCTCGTCGCGGTGATCGCGATCGTGGCGCTGGTGGCGTGGCCGAGCGGCAAGCCGGCGGCCAGGATCGCGGCCGACAAGGCCGAAGCCGACGCCCACCGCGCGGTCGCCGACGCCCGGGCCTCCCTTGGCGCCGCCACGGAAGCGGCCGCGGCTCGGGCCAAGGCGTCGGGCGCGGCCGAGGCGGCGGCCGCCTATGCCGAGGCCCCGCCCCCGGCGGCGGGCGATCTCAAGGGCAGCTTCGAAACGATCGTCTCGGTGCTCGGCGATGCCGGGTTCCGGCGCGAACAGGCGGGCCTCAGGGCGGGGCTGGCGCTCGCGGGCCAGCTGAAGCCGATGCAGATCGTCTCGCTCGCGCTGATCGGCGGCTTCATCGCCGGCATGCGGAGCGGCGGCCGGCGGCGCTGAAGGCTCAGCCTAGCCCCAGGGCGGCGCGCAATTCCGTGCGGGCCGCTGCGTAGTCCGCCGCAAAAGCGGGCTGGTGCAGCGCGACGGCCGCGATCACGGTGCCGGCCGTGCGCCCCATCTCCACGTCCGAGGGGAAATGGGCGCCGGCCACCAGGCGGTTGTCCGCATAGGCCCGGGCGCGCTCCATGATGGCCATGCGCTTCTCGGGCAGCATGTCGGCGAGCACGATCCCCATCAGGGTTCCGAGCGCCGCATGGGACGACGGCCAGGATCCGGACGTCGCCGGCTTGACGACGGGCCGGACGAGGTCGCTCACCAGGTAGGGGCGCTGCCGGTTGAAGTGCAGCTTGGCGGGGTTCAGCACCGCATTGTCGGTGGCGATCAGCCGCTCGAACAGCGCCGCGGTCCTGGGCAGCGCGTCGGCCGTGAACTTCGGCCCGAGCACGTCGGCGAAACGCCAGACCTCTTCGACGGCATCGGCCTGGGCGCGCGCCACCATCTCGGGCGTCCGAGTCACCTGGATGACGAGCAGTTCCCCGAGCTCCGCCCGGGTCTCGGTCGAGTCGGGGCTCGGCGGAGGGGGCAGCAGCTGGGTGAGGTCGATGGCCGTGCTGTCGAAATAGGGAACCGGGTCCGCCGGGGCCGTCTCGGCCCGCACCGGACCCAGCCCCGCCGCCAGCATGAAGGCGACCGCAAGAGCTCCACCGCGCATCGGACATCTCCCCCCAGGCCGCCTGACGCAAGCCGATCGCAAGCGCCGGCCCGAATGTCCAGGCCTTAAGAACGATGCTGTCATCGCGAGCGGAGCGTGGCGGTCCAGGCTCCCCGCCGGAAACGATGGATCGCCACGCTTCGCTCGCGACGACGGCACGGGGTGCCAAACGGCCTCTTAGGCCGGCAGGCCGGCGAGCGTCAGGCTTTCGGACCAGAGGAGCGCCGCCGCTCCATCGTCCTCGGCCTGGGCGCGCGGGGCGACCGGCCGGCCCTTTTCGAAGTAGCGGCCGGTGGTGCCGGCCACCTCGGGGGACGCCGCAAGATGGATCAGCGTCCGGGCGCCCTTCTCCGGGGAGATGGCGAACATCTTGAGGGCGCGGACCACGGGCGAGAGCCAGGCGCCGCTCTCGTCGCCGAAGCGCGTTGCGACGAAGCCGGGGTGGAAGCAGTTCACCGTCACGTTCCGGTCGCCCCAGCGCCGGGCGAGCTCGCGCGTGAACAGGATATTGTAGAGCTTGGAGCGGGCATAGGCCGTCAGGCCGTTGTAGCGGCGCAGCGACTGGATGTCGTCCGGCCGCAGGTCGCCGGCCCGGTGGGCGCCCGAGGCGGTGTTGACGACGCGGGCGCCCCCGGCGGCGGCGAGCGGCCCCGCGAGGCCGAGGGTCAGCACCAGATAGGCCATGTGGTTGGTGGCGAAGGTCCGCTCGAGCCCGTCCACGGTGAGCGTCCGCTCCCAGAACATCGCCCCCGCATTGTTGGCCAGCACGTCGATGCGCGGCTCGGCGGCCGCGATGGCGGCGGCAACGCGCTTCATGTCGGCCAGCCGCGAGAGATCGGCGAAGTGGCATTGCGGCTCGGCGGCGGGGTTGGCGCGGCGCAGGCGCTGCAGCGTCTGCTCGGCGCGTCCGCGGTCGCGGGCGACCAGCACCAGCCGGGCGCCGCGGGCCGCCAAAGCCTCGGCCGCGACCGCGCCGAGGCCCGAGGTGGCGCCCGTCATGACGACGGTCTTGCCTCTCATGGAGGCGGTCCCCGCCGTGCCCGCGTCCAGCGCCATGACCTTACTCCTGTTTCCGTCGCCGTGCCCGACCGGCGCGCTTGCGCCCGACCGCACGCCCGCGATACGTCAGCCGCCATGACCGACACGACCGGCCGACCCGAGCCCCGCGCCCGCCTCATCGACGGCACCGCCGCCTCGGCGGCCCTGCGCCTGCGGGTCGCCGCCGGCGTGCAGCGCCTGCTGGCCGACACCGGGGTCATGCCGGGCCTCGCCGTGGTGCTGGTCGGCGAGAACCCCGCCAGCCAAGTCTACGTCAAGTCGAAGGCCGCGCGGACCCTGGAGGTGGGCATGCGGTCTTTTGCCCATCGGCTCGACGCCGACACGAGCCAGGCCGCGCTGCTGGCGCTGATCGCCCGTCTGAACGCCGACCCCGACGTGCACGGCATCCTGGTGCAGCTGCCGCTGCCCCCCCAGATCGAGGAGGCCGCCGTGCTCCTGGCGGTCGATCCCGCCAAGGACGTCGACGGGTTCCACCCCATCAATGCGGGGCTGCTCGCGACCGGCCGTCCCGCCCTGGTGCCCTGCACGCCGCTCGGCTGCGTGATGCTGGCGAAGGACGCGGCGGGCTCGCTCGCGGGGCTCGACGCGGTGGTGATCGGCCGCTCGAACATCGTCGGCAAGCCCGTCGCGCAGCTGCTGCTCGCCGAGGACTGCACGGTCACGATCGCCCACTCGCGCAGCCGGGATCTCCCCGCGCTCTGCCGCCGGGCCGATATCCTGGTGGCGGCGGTCGGCCGCCCCGCCTTCGTGCAGGCCGACTGGATCAAGCCGGGCGCCACGGTGATCGACGTCGGCATCAACCGGGTGGCCAATGGGGACACGGGCAAGACCCGGCTGGTCGGCGACGTCGATGCGGCCGGGGCGATGGCGGTCGCGGGCGCCATCACGCCCGTGCCGGGCGGCGTCGGGCCGATGACGATCGCCTGCCTCTTGGTCAACACGCTGCGGGCGGCATGCCGGAGCCTCGGGGAGGCCTCGCCGGTCTGACACTCCGTTTGAAGCCACGCTGCGCTCGCGAGGACGGCTCTTGGGTTTCCAACACCTCTGAGGGCGGTCAATCGGGAAACACCACCGTCTTGTGGCCGTGGACGAGCACGCGGTCCGCGAGGTGGTAGCGCACGGCGCGGGCGAGCACGCGGCGCTCGATGTCCCGCCCCTTGCGCACGAGATCCTCGGGCGTGTCGGCGTGGGTGATGCGCTCGACGTCCTGCTCGATGATCGGCCCCTCGTCGAGATCGGCGGTGACCCCGATCAGCTTCACGCCGCGCTCGAAGGCCTGGTGATAGGGCCTCGCGCCCTTGAAGCCGGGCAGGAACGAGTGGTGGATGTTGATGCAGCGGCCCGCGAGCCGGCCGGTCAGCTCGTCCGACAGCACCTGCATGTAGCGGGCGAGCACCACGATCTCGGCCCGGCTCTCCTCGACGATCCGCAGCAGCGCGGCCTCCGCCTCGGGCTTGTTGCCCTTGGTCACCGGCACGTGGTGGAACGGGATGTCGGCGAGATCGAGGTGGGCATAGGTGTCGCGCGGGTAGTTGGAGACGATCGCCGCCACGTCCATCTCCAGCTCGCCGATCCGGTTGCGGTAGAGCAGGTCGATCAGGCAATGGTCGAACTTCGAGACCATGATGAGGACGCGCTTGCGCTGGTCCAGCGGCCGCATGGTCCAGTCCATCCCGAACTTCTCCGCGATCGGCACGAACCAGCGCTCGATGCTGGCCGGCGGGGCGGCCGCCTCCAGCCGGCGGAACACCATCCGGATGAAGAACCGGTCCTGGTCGTCGAACTGGCCCGAATGGCGAATGTCGCAGCCGTGGTCGAACAGGAACTGCGAGACGGCGGCGACGATGCCCGGCCGGTTGGCGCAGGCGAGCGTGAGGACGAATTCATCCGGCATGAGAGGCTCGGGGTCGGAGATGCGAGGGCTGCGTTGTCGCACGCCGCGCACCGCGCCGGTAGGGAGGCCGCGCCACGACCGGTTTACCACGGGGAACGGATTCTCGGGAGCGACCTCCGAACCGCTATGGCCCGGGGGCGGCAGTCTGGTCATAATGCCGCGCGTGCGGGGTGAATTTCCGGAGATTATCGTGGCGACCGTTCCTTTTCAGACCTCAACCGTCGCAGTCGAGCTGAAGCCCTCGCCGATCGAGCCGAGCTGGGTCGTGGCCGGCAATCCCGTCGCCCGGGCGAGCGAGCTGATGCGCAGTTCCGACAAGTCGACCTGGACGGTCGTGTGGGACTGCACGGCCGGCAGCTTCGAGTGGATCTACAACTGCGACGAGACCATCCACATCATGGAGGGCTCGATCGTCCTCAAGGACGACCACAGCGGGCCGACCCGCCTCGGTCCGGGCGACGTCGTGTTCTTCCCCAAGGGAAGCCGCGTTCACTGGGAAGTCGAGGGCTACGTCAAGAAGGTCGCCTTCCTGCGCAACGTGATCCCCAACCCGATGACCATCCCCTACAAGGTCGCCCGCCGCCTCAAGGCGATGCTGCGCGGCGGCCGGCCGAGCCCGGCGGGGGGGTTCGGGGCCTCGCCGATCTGATCGGCCCGGCCGTCACCGCGCCGCCAGGGCTTCCACCTCGACCAGGAATTCAGGGCGCGCGAAGCCGCTCACGATCATCAGCGTCGAGGCCGGCGGCGGCCCGCTCAGCACCGCATCGCGCGCCGCCATGTAGGCCGGCAGGTGCTCCCGGCCCGTGACATAGGCGTTGAGCCGGACGAGGTCGGCCAGATCCATGCCCGCCTCGGCCAGGATCGCGGCGATGGCCGCAAAGCACAGGCGCGCCTGCCCGAAGGCGTCGGGCGGCACGACGGCCTCGGCATCGATGCCGAGCTGCCCAGAACAGAAGACCAGCCGCGATCCCGCCTCGACCGCGACCCCGTGCGCGTAGCGGGCGAAGGGCGGATGGATGGCGGCAGGATCGAGGCGCGTCAGCATGGCAGGGACGCTACGCGGAGGCGCGGCTCCGCGCAACGGCACGAAGCTTGCTCGCCCATCCGCAGGCCATCGAGGCTTGCTGCCGGCGGCCCCAGACGGCATTCTGCCGACGGATCCAAGCCGAAAGCCGGCGCTCTTCTGAGGGAAACGTGATCATGAGGGGGATGTACCGCTTGGCCGCCGCGCTGACCGTGGCCGCGGCGGCCGTGGGGCCGACCGGCGCCTGGGCGCTCGACAAGGTCACCTTCGGCACCAACTGGCTGGCGGAGGCCGAGCATGGGGGTTTCTACCAGGCGGTGGTCGACGGCACCTACGCCAAATACGGCCTCGACGTCACGATCCTGCCCGGCGGCCCCCAGGCCAACAACGGCATCCTGCTGCCGGCCGGCAAGATCGACTTCTACATGGGCGGCAACATGATCCAGGCCTTCTCGGCCGTGGAGGAGAACATCCCGACCGTGACGGTGGCGGCCTTCTTCCAGAAGGACCCCCAATGCATCATGGCCCACCCGGGCGTCGGCCACGACAGCTTCACC
>CAXUMV010000123.1:8701-8921 GCA_964252065.1 uncultured Lichenihabitans sp. | reverse complement strand
ACCTCACGCTGCATCTCGGCGAGGCCTACCACCTGCTGGGGGAGAACGGCTGCGGCAAGAGCACGGTGATCAAGATCATGTCGGGCGCCCAGCCGCCCAGCGAGGGCGAGATCATCCTCGAGGGCCGCTCCTATGCGGCCCTCTCGCCCATCCAGGCGCTCGGCGCCGGCATCGAGACTGTCTACCAAGACTTGTCCCTGCTGCCCAACCTGACGGTGGC
>CAXUMV010000123.1:2655-8691 GCA_964252065.1 uncultured Lichenihabitans sp. | reverse complement strand
GCCAGCAGCTCGCCGACGGCGACGGCCGCCTCGCCCGCCTGCTCGACAAGGGCAGGCTCCGCCAGACCGCCGAGACCGCGCTCGCGGCCGTCGGACTGCCGACGGATCGCGCCTTCCTGTCGACCGTCGTCTCCGACCTGCCGCTCGCCTCCCGCCAGCTCGTCGCCATCGCCCGCGCCATCGCCACGCGCGCCAAGCTCGTGATCATGGACGAGCCCACGACCTCGCTCACCCGGCGCGAGGTCGACAACCTCGTCGAGGTCGTGGCCAAGCTGCGCTCGGAGAACGTCGCCGTCCTCTTCGTCACGCACAAGCTCGACGAGTGCTACCGCATCGGCGGCCACGCGATCGTGTTCCGGGACGGCCAATGCGTCGCCCAGGGGCCGATCGAGCAGTACTCCAAGGCCCGGCTGGCCGAACTGATGACCGGCCATGCGGTCGGCTACCAGCGCTACCGCAGCGGCAAGCCCGAGGCGGCGGAGCTGTTCAGCACCGAGGCGCTCGGGCGCGATCCCGGCTTTGCGGACGTGACGCTGCGGATCCGCAAGGGCGAGATCCTCGGGCTGACCGGCCTCGCCGATTCGGGCCGCAACGAGCTTGCCCTCGCGATCGTCGGCATCCAGCCCGCCACGCGCGGCACGATTCGGATCGAGGGGACGCCGCAGGCCATCGTGCACCCCGCCGAGGCGATCGGGCACGGCATCGCCTACGTCCCCGAGGACCGCTTGGCCGAGGGCCTGTTCCTCGACAAGCCGATCCTGGACAACGCCATCGCCCTCGTGGTGCGGCGGTTGAGCGGCTGGCTCGGCGTCCTCGACAGGACGGCGGGCCGCCGTCTCGCCGCACGGCTCGCCGAGACCATGATGCTCAGCACGCGCGACCTCGCCCGCGCCGTGGGGTCGCTGTCGGGCGGCAACCAGCAGCGCGTCCTGATCGGCCGGGCGCTGAGCATCGAGCCAAGGCTCCTGGTGCTGCACGGGCCGACGGTGGGCGTCGACGTCGGCTCCAAGGACACGATCTACCGCGCCATCCAGGCCATGGCCGGCACCGGCATCGGGCTCCTCATCGTCAGCGACGACCTGCCCGAACTCCTGCAGAACTGCGACCGGATCCTCGTGATGAACGGCGGCCGGGTCGTCGCGGAATTCGATGCGGCGGCCACAGGCGAGGAGGAGCTCTACCGGGCGATGCTGGCGCAACAGGCGAGAAGATCAGATGAGTTCGTCGCGGCTTGAGGACCTTCAGGCAGGCCGCGGCCTGTCCCGGTCGATCGACATGGGCGGGCTGCTGCGGCGCCGGCCGGAGCTCGTCACGCTGAGCTTCCTCGTCGCCATCTGCCTCGCCGTCGCCGTGCTCAACCCGGCCTTCCTGCAGCCCTCGACGCTGATCGACATCGGCCGGTCGAGCGTGGTCATGGGCCTTTTCGCGCTCGGCGTCTTCGTGATCCTGGCCGCGGGCGGGATCGACGTGTCGTTCACGGCGATTGCGGCGCTGACGATGTATTCGAGCACGCTGCTGGTCTCCAAACACCTGCCGGGCCTGCCGATGGCGGTGATCGTGCTCATGGCCGTGGCCGGCGGGGCGGTGCTGGGGATCGTCAACGGCCTTCTGGTCGATGCGATGCGGGTCCCCTCGCTGATCGTCACCATCGGCACGCAATACCTGTTCCGCGGCGTGCTGCTGTCCTTCATCGGCACGGTCTGGATCATGTCGCTGCCCCCGCAGATGGGCGCCTTCGGGCGCATGCCGCTGCTGCAGTTTGAGACAGCCAGCGGGGCGACCGTGACGCTGCCCTTCTACTTCCTGGTCCTGCCACTCGCCGCCCTGCTCACCTGGTGGATCCTGAACCGCACCCTCATGGGCCGGGCCATCTACGCGGTCGGCGGCAACAAGGACGTGGCCGAGCGGCTCGGCTACGACCTGCGCACCGTGCATGTGTTCCTGTTCGCCTATGCGGGCGGGCTTGCGGCGCTCGCGGGCATCATCCACGTCTGCGCCAACCGCCAGGCGAACCCGTTCGACCTCGTGGGGACGGAGATCAACGTGATCGCCGCCGTCGTGCTCGGGGGGGCGCGCATCACCGGCGGCACGGGCTCGGTGCTGGGCACGATCTTCGGCGTGCTGCTGGTGGTGGTCGTGAACAGCGTGCTCGTCCTCGTCGGCATCCCGAGCACGTGGCAGCGCCTGGTCGTCGGCAGCTTCATCCTGCTCGCCGCCGCCTTCTTCGTCATGCGCGAGCGTCGGGCATAGAACGTCAGGTCAACGGGGCAACGGCAATGAAGAAGTTTCTGAACGAGGCGGTCGACTTCGTCGACGAGATGCTGGACGGGATTTATCTGGCGCATCCGCAGCTCGCCTATGTGAACGAGGACAGGCGCTGCATGGTCGTGGCCAAGCGCACGAGCGGCAAGGTCGGGATCGCCACGGGGGGCGGCTCGGGCCACCTTCCGCTGTTCCTCGGCTATGTGGGCGAGGGCATGCTCGACGGGGCGGCCGTGGGAGGGGTGTTCCAGTCCCCCAGCGCCGAGCAGATGAACGAGGTCACCAAGGCCATCGATCAGGGCGCGGGCGTGCTCTACATCTTCGGCAACTATACCGGCGACATCATCAACTTCGACATGGCGGCCGAGCTGGCCGATCTCGACGGCATCAAGGTCAGGCAGGTCGTCGGCAACGACGACGTCGCGTCCTCCGTGGTGGGCGAGGAGCACAAGCGGCGCGGGGTCGCCGGCATATTTTTCGTGTTCAAGGCCGCGGGCGCCGCGGCCGCGGAGGGCCTGTCGCTGGACGAGGTGACACGCGTCGCCGACAAGGCGCGCCTGCGGACCCGTACCATGGGCGTGGCCCTCAGCTCCTGCATCGTGCCCGAGGTCGGCCACGCCACCTTCTCGATCGGCGAGGACGAGATGGAGATCGGCATGGGCATCCACGGCGAGCCCGGCATCGGCCGCACGGCGCTGGCCAAAGCCGACCGCGTCGTCGACCAGATGATGGAGCGCATCTTCGCCGAGCAGGCCTTCGCGCCGGGCGACCGGGTCGCGGTGCTGGTGAACGGGCTCGGGGGCACGCCCAAGGAGGAGCTCTACATCCTGTTCCGGCGCGTCTCGCAACTGCTGACCGGACGCGGCGCCGCGATCCGGCACGTCTGGATCGGGGAATACGCGACCTCGATGGAGATGGCCGGCGCCTCCATCTCGGTGCTGCTCCTCGACGAGGAGCTCGACCGGTTGATCGGCGCGCCGGCCAACACGCCCTTCTTCAGCCACGTCAAAGTCTGAGGAGCACCCGGCATGGACGCGATCTCGCCTTCCGATCTCGTCAGGCTGTTCGCCGCCTGGCGGACGACCTTCGCCGAGCAGCGCGCGTTCCTCATCGCCCTCGACGGCAAGGTCGGCGACAGCGATCTCGGCATCACCATGAGCAAGGCCTTCGCGGCCGCGGCCGAGGCGGTCGCCGCGGCCGAGGCGGGAACGCCGCTCGGCAAGCTGCTTCGGACCGCCGGCGTCGCCATGGCGAAGGCCGCGCCCTCGACGATGGGGACGCTGACCGCGACCGGCTTCCTGCGCGCCAGCCAGGCGCTCGAGGGGGCCGGCAGCCTCGGGACGAGGGAGGCGGCCGCCTTCTGGGGTGCCTTCCGGAACGGTGTCGCGGAGCGTGGAAAGGCGAAGGTCGGCGACAAGACCCTGCTGGACGTGCTCGACCCGATCGCGCGGACGCTGGAGGACGCCGCGGATCGTGCCGAGCCTCTCCCCGCGGCGCTCTCGCGCGCCGTGGCCGCGGCGGAGGAGGCGCTGGACCACACCAAGACCATGGTGGCCCAGCACGGCAAGGCGGCGGCCTTCCAGGAGAAGTCGATGGGCCTCCAGGACGCCGGCGCCACGGTCGGCGTGCTGATCGTCACGACCATGCGCGACTTCGCCGCCGGGTGATCGCCTGCCGGATGCCTGCCGATACCAGGCTGCATCGAGGTCGGCTGGTGTCTCACGCCCCTGTCGTCTTCGCGAGCGCAGCGCGGCGATCCATGGTCGGGCCTCTCCACCGTGGCATGGATTGACACGGCGCTTCGCGCCTTGCGGTCACGCTTCGGGCGGCATCGTGGGAGGCTCGACCCGACGGAGGCGTCAGCCCGAAGCCGCGAGATTGGCCCGGGACAGATCGCGGATCGAGGTGACCCCGGTCAGCGCCATGGCGACGCGCATTTCCTTTTCGATCAGGTCGAGGAGGTGCGTGACGCCGCCCTCGCCCGCGGCCGACAGCGCGTAGAGGAAGGCCCGGCCCAGGAGCACGGCGTCCGCCCCGAGCGCGAGCATGCGCACGACGTCGAGCCCCGATCGAACGCCCGAATCGACGAGGATCTTCATGTCCGCCTTCACGGCATCGGCGATGGCCGGCAAGGCCCGGGCAGACGACAGGACGCCGTCGAGCTGCCGCCCCCCGTGGTTGGAGACCACGAGGCCGTCGGCGCCGAACCGCAGGGCGTCCCGCGCGTCCGCAGGATCGAGGATGCCCTTGATGACGATGGCGCCTTTCCAGACGTCGCGGATCCACTCGAGGTCCGCCCAGGCGATCGAAGGATCGAAATTGGCAGCGAGCCATCCGATGTAGTCCTCGAGGCCGGTCGGCTTGCCGAGGTAATGCGAGATGTTGCCGAGATCGTGCGGCCGGCCCATCAGGCCCACGTCGAAGGCCCAGCGTGGATGCGTCACGGCCTGCCAGAGCCGGCGCAGCCCGGCGTGCGGGCCGGACATGCCCGAATGCGCATCCCGGTAGCGGGCGCCGGGGACCGGCATGTCGACCGTGAAGAGAAGCGTCGTGACGCCCGCGGCCTGAGCGCGCTCGAGCGCCTGCCGCATGAAGCCGCGATCCTTGAGCACGTAGAGCTGGAACCAGATCGGGACGGGCGAGTGCCGCGCCACCTCCTCGATCGAGCAGACCGACACGGTCGACAGCGTGAACGGGATGCCCTTGGCGGCGGCCGCCCGGGCGGCCTGCACCTCGCCGCGCCGCGCGAACATCCCCGTCAGGCCGACGGGCGCAAGCGCGACCGGCATCGCCAGCGTCCGGCCGAACAGCTCGGTCCCGAGGTCGAGGGTCGCCACGTTCCTGAGGACGCGCTGCTTCAGGGCGATGCGGCTCAGGTCCTCGACGTTGCGCCGCAGCGTGTACTCGGCATAAGCCCCCCCGTCCGCATAGTGGAACAGGAACGGGGGCAGAAGACGCCGCGCGGCGTCCCGGTAGTCTGTGGATGCGGAGATGATCATCGACACCCTCGAAAGGCCGCAGCGGTGGACCCGGGACCGTCGGTTCCCGGCGCGATCCCCCGTTCCGCAAGGGCCTGATACCATTGTTTCCGGGTAGCCATGCGCCGCCGGGCCAAGGGGCGCAACGGGATCCGGACGCGTCGTCCCCGAGGACATCGCTGAGGCGATCGACGTCCCGACCTCCGACGCATCGTCCGAGTCCATCGGCGACATCATTGGCGTCGACGCCGGCAACCTCCAGAGCGTGACGCGATGGGGTCTCCGCGAGTCCCCGCCGTCATCGCGAGGCGCGAAGCGCCGCGGCGATCCATGCCACGGCGATAAGGCCCGACCATGGATCGCGTCGCTGCACTCGCGAAGACGGCTGGCTCGAAACCCCCTCCGGCTCAGGCGCCGTAGCGGAACGTCTTCACGAAGTCCGGCATCGCGATGCCTTCCTTCAGCTTGGGGTCGGGCACGGGGGGAAGCTGCACGAGCTTCAGCGGGACCGAGCCGGCCCAGAGGTCGGTGGCGTAGTCCTCGGGCTCCTCCTGCGGCAGGTCGTCGGCGACCTTGGCGGACACCTCCTCGAGCTTCATACGGATGACCTTGCTGGCCTTCCACTCCTGGTCGGTCGGCACCCTGGCGTAGTCCCACAGGCCCGGCGCCAGCCGGTCGGTGAACACCGATAGCGCGTGGCGCTTGACGTCCTCCTCGCAGAACTCGGCCTCGCCGAAGGCCATCACGGAGCGGAACTTCACGTTGTGGTTGAAGGCCGCGCGGGAGAACACGATCC
>CAXUMV010000123.1:0-2645 GCA_964252065.1 uncultured Lichenihabitans sp. | reverse complement strand
CACGGTGAAGCAGACCGGGATGCCCTTCTGCTGGGCCTTCAGCATGCGGCTGGCCGAGGAGCCGTGCCAGTACACGTAGTCGTCGATGCGCCAATGGTTGGTCGGGGTGACGTACGGCATCCCGTCGATGACGTAGCCGACCTGGCACACGATGCCGGCATCGATGATCGCGTTGATCGTGTCGCGGTCGTACTTGGCCAGCCAGTTGTAGCGACGCAGCCGGGTCTTGTCGCTGGGCGGGGCGGCATCGGAAGCGGTCATCGATCAAGTCCTGCGAAGGGGCGTGGCGCCCATGCAGCGCCGAGGGTAGGGGAGACCGGATCCCGCGCTTGCGACAGGACCCATTTTGCGATGATCGAGGGGTCCATTGACGCGTGTTCAGGCCAGCGCGGGCCGGCGGCGATGGAGCGGCCGCCGGAGCTCGATGGCGGCGGCGGCCCGCAGCACGTCGGCCTCGCGGCCGAGCCGGCCGATGATCTGCACGCCGACCGGAAGGCCCGCCCGCGTGAAGCCGATCGGGACCGAGGCCGCCGGCTGGCCGGTCATGTTCCAAGGGTAGGTGTAGGGGCACCACGACCAGTCCTCGTCCGCGAAACCTTCGGGCACGTCGCGGCCGATCGCGTAGGGAGGGACCGGCATGACCGGGCCGACCAGCAGGTCGAAGCGGTTGAAGAACGCCTTGGCGGCGACCGCGAGCTGGATGCGCTGGTCGATGGCGCGGTAGATGTCCGTCACGCTGCGCCCGCCCGCCCGGCGGGCGAGGTTCAGGATCAGCGGGTCGAGAAGCGCCTGCCGCTCGGGGGGGAACTGGTTCGCCGTGTCCGCGCACGCGGCTTCCCACAGGATCGCGAACGGCACCAGGGGGTCGACCGGCCATGCCGGATCGGCCTCGACCACGGCGGCCCCGGCGTCGCCCAGGAGCGGGGCGGCCTCGGCCACCAGGGCGTCGACCTCCGCATCGACCAGCGGGGCCGTGCACCCCAGGCGGGGCGAGACCGCGACCGTGAGTCCCGCGAGACGCGGCCCGGCCAGGTCGGACGGCATCCCGAAGGGCAGGGGCCAAGCGTAGGGGTCGCGCGGCTCCGGCCGGCTCATGACGGCCAGCATGGCGGCGGCGTCGCCGACCGTGCGCGCCATGGGCCCGACGACCGACAGCGGCATGTCGGCCCCGTGCGGGAGCGTCGGGACGCGGCCGAACCCGGGTTTCAGGGCGAAGATGTTGGTCGAGGAGGCCGGGATGCGCAGCGATCCCGCGCCGTCGCTGCCAACCGCGAGCGCCCCGAAGCCCAGGGCGAGCGCGGCCGCCGCGCCCCCCGAGGAGCCGCCGGGCGTGCGGCCGAGGTCGTAGGGGTTCGCGGTCACGCCGTGCACGGGGCTGCGCGTGACGACCTTGCAGCCCCCATCCGGCGTCGCGGTCTTGGCGAGGACCACGGCGCCGGCCTCGCGGAGGCGGGCGACGCAGGGCGTGTCCTCCGCGGCCGGGCGGTCCGGGTCCATCGCCGCGCAGCCGCGCCTGAACGGCATCCCGGCGACCCGCGACAGGTCCTTGACCGTGAGAGGGACGCCGTCGAGGGGCGACAGGGGGGTGCCCGCCGCGTAGCGCGCTTCCGCCTCCCGCGCCATGGCGCGGGTGTAGCCGGCATCGACGTGCACGATCGCGTTCACCCGCGGGTTCAGGCTGGCGATGCGCCGGAGCATCGCCTCCGCCACCTCGAGGGGCGACAGGGACCGCCGGCGGAACGCCTCCGTCAGCGCCGCCACGCCGAGATAGGCGACCTCGTCCCCCGGCCCCGCGGGCAGGGCAGCGTCCTTCACCATGCGCCTCTCCCGTCTGTTCGCCTCGCGTTCCCACACTCGGTCAAACTACCCCCGCTCCGTCCATAGGTCCGACCTCAGGTGAACAGCCGGCGGGGCCGGTGTGCTCCTTCGCCCCCGCTCTGCGGGGAGAAGGTGCCCGACAGGGCGGATGAGGGGGCGGCCTCCATACGAAGGTCCCCTCATCTCCGCTGTCGCGGACCTTCTCCCCGGGCGGGGAGAAGGGCAAACGTGGCATCCGTTCGCCTGGGTTTGTAGCCCTGCCGCTCCGTCATCGCGAGGCGCGGCGACGATCCGGACGGCCCGAAGATGGATCGCTTCGCTTCGCTCGCGAAGACGACACCGACATCAGTAGAGCTCGAAGTACTCGTTGGTCTCGGCCAACGGGATCTCGTCGCGCAGGCGGGCCGCCTCCTGCCGCTTCATGGCGAGATAGACCTTGACGAACTCCTCGCCGAGCATCTCGCGCAGCGCCATGTCGGCCTCGAAGGCGTCCAGCGCGTCGCCGATCTCGGTCGGCAGCTTGGGGTAGCGGTCGTCGTCCTCCTTGGGGCCGGAGCCGGCCGGGATCAGCTCGCGCTGCTGCATGATGCCCAGGAGGCCGGCCCCGATGGTGGAGGCGGCCACCAGGTAGGGGTTGGACAGCGCCGAGGGCACGCGCACCTCCATGTGGGTCGCCTGGTCGTGGCTGGCCTTCACCCGCACGCTGGCGGAGCGGTCCTGGACGCCCCAGGAGATGTTGGAGGGCGCATAGGTCCGCGGGCGGATGCGGCGGTAGCAGTTCGGGGTCGGGCTCCAGATCGCCATGGAGGCGCGGGCGTGATCGAGCA
>CAXUMV010000122.1:4563-8922 GCA_964252065.1 uncultured Lichenihabitans sp. | reverse complement strand
GGACTAAACCGCTCTCGCGGTAGCTGCGGCCGAGGTTTGGTCGCGCTGTAGTGGGGATCGCTGCCCCGTTTCAGGATCGTGAGGTTCACCTCACCCTGAGACGGGAGCCTCCCATGAGCCCTGAAGCCGTTTCTCCGCTGCGCCAGCGGATGACCGAAGACATGACGATCCGCCAGTTTGGCGAGCACACCAAGCGCGATTACATCCGGCAGGTCAGGGACTTCACGGCCTTCCTGGGGGTCTCGCCGGATCGGGCCGAACCGGAGGACCTGCGGCGCTACCAGCTCCACCTCGCCTCGCTCGGCGCCAGTTACTCCCGCATGAACCTGGCCAGCACGGCCCTGCGGTTCTTCTTCCACGTCACGCTGGGGCGGGCCGGTTTCGGTGACCGCATGGCGCGGATCCCGACGCCCGAGCGGTTGCCGGTGGTGCTGAGCCCGGAGGAAGTGGCGCTGCTGCTCGCGCATGCGCCGAACCTGAAGTACCGCGCCGCCCTGAGCGTCGCCTACGGCTGCGGCCTGCGCATCTCCGAGATCGCGAACCTGAAGGTCGCCGATATCGACAGCGCCCGCATGCTGATCCGCGTCGAGCAGGGCAAGGGGCGTAAGGATCGCTACGTCATGCTGGCGCCGCACCTGCTCGACCTCCTGCGCCAGTGGTGGCTGGTGAAGCGGTCGCGCGGCTGGCTGTTTCCCGGCCAGCAGCCGGCCCAGCCGATCACCACCCGTCAACTCGACCGCGCCTGCCGTGCCGCTGCCCAGGCCGCCCGGCTCGACAAGCGCGTGTCCATGCACACGCTCCGGCACAGCTTCGCCACTCACCTCCTGGAGCGCCGGACCGATATCCGCGTCATCCAGGTCCTGCTCGGCCACAAGAAGCTGGACACCACGGCCGTCTACACCCGCGTGGCCCTGAAGACGATCCGAGAAGTCGAGAGCCCGCTCGCGTTGCTGGCGCCGCCACCACCTCCATAGCGGCGCCGCGCCACCATCATGGCGCGGCCCCCTCTCGAGGTCGCAGATATTCTGAACCAGCATGGCGACGCCTACCGGCGCACCCATGCCGGGCATCTGAGCCTCGGCCAGTTGAAGGTCATCTCGGCAATACGGGCCTGCCGCACCGCGGCGCTCGGCGGCCATGTCACGCGCTGCACGGACTGCGACCACATCAATGTCGCTTACAATTCCTGCCGCAACCGGCACTGTCCGAAGTGTCAGAGCCAGACCGCACGGGCGTGGCTGGAGCAGCGCCAGGCCGACCTGCTGCCGGTGCCCTACTACCACGTAGTGTTCACGCTGCCGGCGCCGGTCGCGGCGATCGCCTTCGGGAACAAGGCCGTGGTCTACGACCTGCTGTTCCGCACGGCGGCCGACACGCTCCTCACCATTGCGGCCGATCCCAAGCACCTCGGTGCCCGGATCGGCCTCACGGCCGTGCTCCACACCTGGGGCTCGGCCATGACCCACCACCCGCATGTTCACATCGTCGTGCCGGGCGGTGGCCTCTCGACCGACGGCTCGCGTTGGATCGACTGCCGGTCGGGCTTCTTCCTGCCCGTGCGCGTGCTGTCCCGGCTGTTCCGCAGGCTGTTCCTCGACCGGCTGGCCGAGGCGCACCGCGCCGGCCTGCTCGTCTTCCACGGCGACCTCGCCCCGCTTGCTGACCCTGCGGCCTTCGCGGCCCACCTCGCTCCCCTGCGCCGAGCCGAGTGGGTCGTCTATGCCAAGCGACCCTTCGCCGGGCCGGAGGCCGTGCTGGCCTATCTGTCGCGCTACACCCACCGGGTCGCGATCAGCAACAGCCGCCTCGTGGCGCTCGACGAGTCCGGCGTCACGTTCCGCTGGAAGGACTACCGCGCCCGGGGCAAAGGCGCGCCGTGGCAGAAGACTTTGACGCTCGCGACGGACGAGTTTATCCGCCGCTTCCTGCTCCACGTCCTGCCCGACCGGTTCCACCGAATCCGCCACTACGGCCTGTTCGCCAGCGGCACCCGCGTCGCCAACATCGCCCGGATCAGGCGCCTGCTCGCGCCCGCGCATTCCCCGATTGATCCCGCGCCAGCCGCGACCGCGTCTTCCGAAGCAGCCTGCCCGTGCTGTGGCGGCCGCCTCGTTATCATCGAGCGCTTCCGTCGGGGCCAGGCGCCGCGGTCGCGTCCCACAGCCATCCGGATCGACACGTCATGACCGCCGCACCGGGCCAGAGCGTGATCATCGTCGAACGTCGCGCGGGACCCCCGACCCGCCACGGCCGCGATCACGCCCACAAACCCGATCCAGGCCATCAGACCGGCGCAGCGGACCCCGATCGCCACGACGACGAGCCTGACCCTGATCTCGACAGCCCACACCGGCCATCAGCGGCGCCGTCGAGCTGGACACCAAGCCGGCCAGACGGCATGGGTCCCGAGCCAATTCCCCATAAAACACGGTAGCCGCACCGGAGCCCTACCGCCCCGCGGTTTCGTCCCTTGGACGCTTTCGGACGCCGGCCGCGTACCCGGTCAAGCCATCACGCCCGGCCGCCATCCGAAACCCTTCACAACAGTTCGCATTGAGTTCAGCCTTTAGCTTGGCCATGGAGTGGGCCGTGCCGCTCAGTGTCACGTCAGGGCATACCCCTGCGTGACGTCACTTCGGCGGCCGCCCGAGTCGTCACCTCTGGGTTGACACGGGCTATTTGTGACAAGGTAGCCTCGGGCCTAAACCTCGAGGTGACACACTTGGCCCGCATCGGTTACGCCCGCGTCAGCACCATCGACCAGGACCTCGAGCTGCAGCTCGCCAAGCTCAAGGCCGAGGGCTGCGCCATCGTTCGCTCCGAGAAGGTGTCGGGCGGCAGCCGCGAAGGTCGGGCCGAGCTTGCGACCGTGCTGGCCTTCCTCCGCCCGGGCGACGAGTTGGTCGTCACCCGCCTCGACCGGCTCGGGCGCGACACCCGTGACGTGCTCAACCTGATCCACGACTGCGAGCAGCGCGAGGCGTTCGTAACCGTGCTCGACCCGCACGTGTCGACGCGCGGAGAGATGGGCCACGTCGTCATGACGGTGCTCGGCATGGTGGCGCAGATGGAGCGCCGGTTCATCAAGGAGCGGCAGCGGGACGGCATCGAGCAGGCCAAGGTGACGGGCGTGTACCAGGGCGGCAAGCGCCGGCTCGACCGGGATCGGATCAGGGCTATGCACGCGAGTGGGTCGGGTGTCGCCGCCATCGCCAGCGCCTTCGGCTGCTCCCGAATGCAGGTGTACCGTGTCTTGAACGAAGGCTGATCAGTTCGAAGGCGGGTGATCGCATTTACCCGTTTCGCAACGAGTCGCCGCAAGCCAAAGTCGCATTCTGGCCGAAAGCGGATCGACAGCTATCGGACAGGCGTGAGGAGATAGCAGCCATTCGCACGAACGCGCCAGCGCGAACTGTTCTACTGATCCGCCATCCTGTTTACTTTCGCGATCGAGACCTCGGTGGGCGACCTGCTGGCCGAGCGGCTCGACCTCGGTTCAGGACTCGGCGCTGCTGGTTTGCGCTGCGATGATCGCGTCCGTGGCGGTCCTTTCTTTCATGGTCAGCTCGACGCGATCCTCTGCTTCTGGATCGCCTACAGCCTGACCCGCCCCCTCGGCCCCCGTCGAGCAACCTCCTGGCCAAGCCGCAATTGGCCGGCGGCTGAGGCTGGGGAACCGTCGACACCAGCGTCGCCTTCCTGGCCGTGATCGCCGCCGTGGTGATCTATCTCACGGTCAGCAAGGCCAATTCGATCGCGCCCGAAGCGATCCAGTCGTGAGCGCCCGGGGTTCGGGCGGCGCGCTCCCCGGCTCCGTGCAAACCCCAGCCTGCGCCGCCATTCCAGAAAAGCTTCTCCGATGAACCGATCCGCCCTGTCGTTCGCCCTCGCGACCCTGTGTTCGGGACCGTCCCGACCCTTGCCCGCGCCGATTGGGAGAGCAGGATTATCCAGCTCGAGGCGGCCATCAAGGCCCCGGTCTCACGCCCGCCGAAAAGGCGGTGCTCCAGGATGCGAGCGTCAAATCGGTCGCGGCCCTTAAGAAGGAGGACGACGCACCTGCTACAAGGCGATCGCGGACGCAATGCCGAAAGCGGGCCTGAGTTCAAGTCGCACGGCATCAGCCGCCGCGATGCCGATCGAGCCGGCGTTCGAGAAGGTCGAAGCCGCCGATCACGAGCGCGTTGAGGGCGAGGTAGAGGGAACCCGCGATGACAAACACCGTCGTGACCTGATAGGTCTCGGCGATGATCCGGTAGGCGATGCCGGTGATGTCCATCAGCGTGATGACGCTCGCTAACGAGGTGGCCTTCACCATGACGACTGCCTCGTTGCCATAGGCCGGCAGCGCGTTCCGAA
>CAXUMV010000122.1:2836-4553 GCA_964252065.1 uncultured Lichenihabitans sp. | reverse complement strand
CGGCGCGACAGGCCGAAGGCCCGGCCTGCCTCGACGAGCCCGTCCGGCACGCCGTCGAGGCCACCGCGGATCACCTCGCTGCCGTAGGCCGCCGTGACAAGCGTGAGGGAGATCAGCGCGCACCAGTACGGCTCGCGCAGGACCTCCCAGAGAACACTCCGCCGGACGGCGTCGAACTGCCCCGGCCCGTAGTAGAGCAGGTAGATCTGGACGAGGAGCGGCGACCCCCGGAAGACGAAGACATAGGCCTGCGCAATCCAGGCGACCGGCTTGAGACCGGAGCGACGAGCCAGGGTCAGCAGCAGCGCCAGGCAGAACCCCGCTGCGAGCGAGGATGCCGCGAGCGCCACCGTCAGCGGCACGCCCCGTGCGAGCGCCGCCAGCGTCTCGAGAACGAAGGACGGGTCGGTCATCGCGGGACGAAGCCGCGCCGGCTGCGGCGCTCGGCCCGCCTGAACAGCCCCGAGGCCGCCGTCGTGATCGCGAGGTAGAGAACCGCTGCCGTCACGTAGAACGTGAAGGGCCTGTCGGTCGCGTTAGACGCGACAGCCGACTGCCGCATGAGCTCGGTCAGGCCCGTCAGCGAGACGAGGGCCGATTCCTTGAGGGTCAACTGCCAGACGTTGCCTAGGCCCGGAAGCGCCAGGCGCAGGACCTGTGGGAGAAGCACGGTTCGCACGCCGACGCTCCAGCGCATCCCCAGCGCCGCCACGGCATCCGCCTGGCCGGCGTCGAGCGCGAGCCAGGCGCCGCGCAGGACCTCGGCCGTGAACGAGGCCGCGATGAGCCCCAGCGCCAGGACACCGGTCAGAAACGCGGGCGCGGCCAGAAATCCGTCGCCCACAAGCGCCTTCGCGAGAGCGCCGATGACCGCCGAGCCGCCGAAGAACAGCAGGTAGAGGACCAGCAGTTCGGGCACGCCGCGCACCACGGTGGTGTAGAGGCGGGACAGGGCGACGAGCGGACGCGACCCCGAAAGCCGGGTGGCCGACAGCAGGAAGCCGATCACGAGGCTCAGCCCGAAGCCCGAGATGGACAGCGCGAGCGTCATCCCGGTCGCGGCGAGCAGCGGCCGCCCCCATCCGGACGGCCCGAAGCCGACGAGCGACAGTGGTTCGAGCAAGGCCGCCTAGGTCTCGGGATCCGGAAGGCGGAACGGGATGTTGCGCGTCTCCGACCACGGTACGTCGAGGGGCGTGAGGTACTTCAGCGTAAACAGGGTTTTGGCGATGAGCCAGCGTCCGGAAACCCTGCGATAGGTGTCCTGCGTCACGGCCGCCATGACCATCGCCCGGTTGGTCGCCTCCATGGTTCCGGTCTGCCACAGATACCAGGTACCCGATGCATCATCGCCCTCGACCTCGATGAGCGGCATCGTGAAATAATGGGTCGCCATGCTCCAGACCGAGGTGCGGGCGACGGCGTAGAAGGCCTCGCGGCCGACCGAATGTTCCCATTGGGGACGCCCGTCCCAGACGGCGTCCTCGGTGAACAGATTGGCCTGGATGCGGGCGTAGCGGTCGATGTCGGCCTGCGGCTTCTTACGGTGGTCGCTCGTGTATTTGGCATCGGCCGCGTGGGCGTAGGCGGCCTTGAGCCGCTTGATGCCCTCAATGTCCTCCAGCACCTGAAGGCGCTGATCGATCGTCAGACTAGACATGGTGCGCGGTCCTCGCAGGGAGCCCCGTTTTCTGCCCAGCCGAGCAGCAGGCGGGCA
>CAXUMV010000122.1:0-2826 GCA_964252065.1 uncultured Lichenihabitans sp. | reverse complement strand
CGGCCCATCAGTGCACGGTGGCGCCCCTGGCCAGCATGCGCCCGGGCGGCGTGCCGGAAGCTGGCGAGGTCGAACTTCTCGTTGGGGCCGTGCACCCGGTCGTCGTCGAGACCGAAGCTGAACAGCAAGGTCGGGATGCCCAGCACGCGCTGAAAACTCTCGGCGGCCCCGAGCGATCCCCCGCAGCCGATCAGCAGCGGCGGCCTGCCGAATTCCGCCGCAAGCGCGGCCTGCACGTCGGCGAGCCAGGGGCTGTCGAACGGCAATTCAACGGCGGGCGCGGCTTCGAGGACGGCCACCTCGGCGTGGGCGTCGGCGGGGAGCCGCTCGCGGACGAACCGCCGAAAACCCTCCACGACCTTTTGCGGAACCTGCCCCGGCACGAGGCGGAACGAGACCTTCGCCCTCGCCTCCCGCGGGATCACTGTCTTGGAGCCGGCGCCCGTGAAGCCGCCCCAAAGGCCGTTGATCTCGGCCGTCGGCCGCGACCACAGCCGTTCGAGGACCGGCACGCCCCGCTCGCCGGCCGGCTCGCTGAGGCCCACCCGTCCGAGGAAGCCGGCCTCGTCGAAGTCGAGACCGCCCCAGGCCTGACGCAAGGCCGGCGGCGGTTCGCGGACATCGTCGTAGAAGTGGGGAACCGCGACCCGTCCCCCGGCGTCCAGCAGGCCGGCCAGGAGCGTGCTCAGCCTCTGGGCCGCGTTGATGGCGGAGCCGCCATAGAGGCCCGAATGGAGATCCTGGTTCGCGGTCGTGATCGAGAGTTCCAGATAGACGAGGCCCCGGAGCTGGACCGTCACGGCGGGCGTGGCCGCGTCCCACATCACGCCGTCGCTGATCACCGCGGCCGCGGCCGGCGGGAGATCGCGGCACGCTTCGAGCACGCTGTCGAAATGAAGGCTCCCGGTCTCCTCCTCCCCCTCGATGATGGCCGTGACGTCGACCGGCAGCTCGCCCTTCTCCTCGATCACGGCACGGAAGGCCTCCATCCAGGCAACCACCTGACCCTTGTCGTCGGCGGCGCCCCGGGCCACAACGCGGCCGCCTTTTGGATCGTCGATCAGCGACGGATCGAAGGGGTCGCGGTCCCACGCCCCGAGCGGCTCGGCGGGCTGGACGTCGTAGTGGCCGTAGTAGATCACGTGGCCCCGCCTCGCCCCGGGCCGGCTATAGTGGGCGACGACGGCCGGCTGCCCGGGCGTCTGGACGATGCGGCCCTCGAAACCCAGCGCCTCGAAGCCCTGGCGGAACCATTCCGCCGCAGTCCGGCAGTCCCCGGCATGGTCGGGGCTGGTGCTGACGCTCGGGATCCGCAGCACCTCGAACAGGCGCCCGAGCGAGGCCGGCTCGTTGCGGCGCAGCCGTTCGAGGAGCCGGTAGAGCGCCACGCCGGTCGCGCCGTGGCCGGTTCGATCCGGCCTGGGAGGCCGGTGCGCCTCCCCTGAGGCGCTCATGGACTGACGTCGAAGCCGAACCACTTCGTCGACAGCGCTTTGACGGTCCCATCCGTCGCCGCGGCCAGGATCGCGCCGTCCAGCTTGGCTTTCAGCTCGGTACTGCCCGGGCTGAAGCCGAAGCAGACGGTCGCCGCCAGGGTGTCGGCCGACAGAAGCGGCCCGGTGATGACGAGATCGGCATTTTCCGGCTTCTTGGCCGCACTGCGCAGGAAGGCTGAGCTGTCGAACACGGCATCGACGCGGCCCGCCCGAAGGTCGAGCAGCATATCGGGCTCGCTCTTGTAGGCGCGGATGTCGATCCCCTCGCTGAGGTTCTTCTCGAGGAAGTCCTGCAGGCTGCTCGAGCCGACGACCGCGACCGTCTTGCCCTTGAGGGCGCCGCGCAAGGCGTCCATTTCGGGCTTGGCCGCGGCATCGTCCGCCTTTACCTTGGCGCCGTCGTTCGGCAGCGCCGTCAGGCGGCCGGCCTTGGCGACCATGAAGGCCTCCGGCGTGGCCGCGTAGGGCGTGCTGAACATCATGACCTTCAGCCGCTTCGGCGTCGGTCCGACGGTCATCATCGCATCGAACTTGCCTGCTAGCAGGCTCGGGATCTGGCTGTCCCAGACCTGCGCCGTGAACTGGCAGTCGAGGGCCGCGCGTCGGCACACCTCGCGCGCGAGCTCGACGTCAAAGCCCGACAACGAGCCGTCGGCCGCCTGGATGTTCCAGGGCGGGTAGGTCCCCTCGACCACGATCTTGGTCGGCTCGACGGCCCACGCCGGGAGCGAGGCGGCGAACACCAGCGCGAGGGCTGGCAGCAAGCGTTTCGCCAAAACCATGGCACCCCTCCGACCCGCGACCTCGCGGGATCTTCCGATAGGAATAAATTTCCCATAGGAAATAGGGCCTGTCAAGCCTGCGACGGTCGAAGTGCCGGCCTTTGCAAAACGTGCCTCGACCAATAAAAGCGCAGTTGGGGCCAGCTTTGCAACGTCCTGGCCATCCTAGTCCGCGGCGTCCGCCCATCAGGTTTCCTATGGTGAAAACAGCACCGTCGCCCGGCAGCCCGAAAGGCGCGGCGTCGCCCCGACGGAGAGAACGCTCCCGGCCCGGCGTTTCGATCGGTGCCCTGCTGAGGGAGCGGCGAGTGTACCACCAGTGGACGCTCTCGGACGTGAGCCAGCTGACGGGGATCTCGACCTCGGCGCTGTCGAAGATCGAGAACGACCTGATGTCGCCGACCTACCAGACCATCATCCAATTGTGCACCGGCCTCGACATCGAGATCGGCGACCTGCTGGCCGGGCCATCGCACGAGCCGGCTCGGCAGCCCATCATGGGCCGTCGCAGCGTGAGCCGCCAGCACGGGGGCCAGACGATCGAAGAC
>CAXUMV010000121.1:2674-8932 GCA_964252065.1 uncultured Lichenihabitans sp. | reverse complement strand
ATGTAGCGCAGCAGCCAGCCGTAGTTCACGTCGCGCATGATGTACTCGACCGAGGCGAACGCCATGGTCGCCTCGGGCGTGTAGTGCATGGCGAGCACGACGCCCGTGATGATCTGCTCGATCAGCATGAAGGCCAGGATGCCGCCGAACGTCCAGAAATAGTTGAGGTTGCGCGGGTTCGGGAAGGCGATGAAGGACGAGTGCACCAGCCCGATGATCGGCAGCCGGCTTTCGAACCACTTCAGGGCGCCGTTCTGGGGCACGTAGGTGGAGGATCCGCTCATCGGTCCAGCTCTCTCATCGAGGTCGAGCGCTCCATGGGAGCGTCAGCCGATCTTCAGTTTGGTCGGGGTCAGGAAGGAGTAGGTCGGCACCGCGAGATTCAGCGGCGCCGGGCCCTGCCGGATGCGGCCTGAGGTGTCGTAGACCGAACCGTGGCAGGGGCACAGCCAGCCGTCGTAGTGGCCCTCGTGCCCGAGCGGGATGCAGCCCAGATGCGTGCACACCCCGATCAGCACGAGCCATTCGGGCTTCTGCACCCGGGAGGCGTCGGTCTGCGGGTCCTTGAGGTCCTCGAGGGGGGTGTTGGCCGCCTCCTCGATCTCCTTGGGGGTCCGGTGACGCACGAAGACCGGATTGCCGCGCCACTTCACGGTCAGGATCTGGCCGACCTCGACCTTGCCGATATCCACCTCGGTGGAGGCGAGCGCGAGGGTGGAGGCATCGGGGTTCATCTGGTTGATCAGCGGCCACACCGCCCCGGCCAGGCCCACCGCCCCGACCGCACCCGTGGCGATCAGCAGGAAGTCCCGGCGCGTGGGCTGTCCCGGTGCAATCGCTGCGTTCGCCAAAATCTGCCCCCTGTCGCGACGGCCGGCCGACCGGCGTCGCTCTCGATCATAGCACCAACATAGCGTCGACGACGGCCGCCTCCTAGCGTCCGCGCGCACGCGGCGGCTGCGACCCTTCATCCCGGCCGGCGCCTGCGGGAGGGCCGCACCGCCTCGCTTTTGGCATCGTTCCAAGGTCGTGTCCAGCGTGGCCGCCGTTGTTGTTGTTCGGCTTTACGCGCCTCCGCCGCCCCGGCCGAGGGCCCGGGCCGCCATCACGGCCGCGGAGGCGCGATTCTCGACGCCGAGCTTGGTGAAGATGCCTTCGAGGTGCTTGTTCACGGTGCGCGGGCTGAGCGCCAGGATGTCGGCGATGTCGCGATTCGCCTTGCCCCGCGCGATCCACAGCAGCACCTCGGCTTCGCGGCCCGTGAGGGCGTAGCGCTCGCGCAGCACGGCCTCGTCCCGCCGCTCGTCCCGGCTTGCGAGCTGGAACAGGAACTCCTCGCCGCCGATCGGCCCGAGATAGGTGAGGGACAGGGCGGTTGCCCCGCCCGCCAGGGCGACCGGCCGCGTGCCGCCGCCCTCGAGCGCGGCCGCGATCTCCGCCGCGATCGTCGGGGGCAGGGCCCCGTCCGCCGCGCCCGCGGCCCCGGCCAGCAGCCGTTCCGCCTGCGGGCTCGCCCAGCGCAGCGCGCCGCTCCGGTCGGCGGCCAGCAGGTAGCGCCCGGTGGTGTCGAGCGCGCGCCGGGTGCTCTGGGCGGCGCGCGCATTGGACAGGTGCGCGCGCAGCCGCGCGAACAGCTCGTCGAGCACGATGGGCTTGGTCACGTAGTCGACCCCGCCCGCCTCGAAGCCCTGGACGATGTGGGCGGTCTCGCTGAGCGCGGTCATGAAGATCACGGGCACATGGGCGACCGCCGCCGTCTGCTTGAGGCGCCGGCAGGTTTCGAAGCCGTCGAGGCCCGGCATCATGGCGTCGAGCAGGATGACGTCGGGCGTCACCCGCGCGCAGACCGAGAGCGCCGCGGCGCCCCCCGTCGCGATCAGGGCCGTGAAGCCCGACTGCTCGAGCGCGTCGGTGAGCATCGCGAGCGTATCCGGCGTATCGTCGACGAGCAGCACGATGTCGCGCATCGGCTTGGGGGCGCCCTCAGCCATCCGGCGCCTCCCCGAGGTCGGCCGCGAAGCCCTCGAGGTCGAAGGCCTCGAGCCGCGCCCGCAGGCGCCCGACCAGCGCCGCCTGGCCCGGCTCCTCGCCGAGGCTCGTGAGCGTGGCGTCGAGCCCCCGGACATAGCCGATGCGGGCGAAGGACAGGAGCTCGGCCACCGTGGTCGCCGCGAGCGGGGCCGCGGCGTCGTCCGGTTCCCGCGCGGGGTCCGCCGTCGGCGCCGCGCCATCCGTCCAGTCGAGCCCGAGGCACCGCTCGATCGCCTCGAGCAGCCGGGTGAGGTCGACGGGCTTGGGCAGCACCGCGTCCGGCCGGCCGGCCTCCTCGGGCAGGGCGGGGCCGAGCTCGCCCACATTGGCCGACACCATGATGGTGGGCGTGCGCGCGTGCCCGCCCGCCCGCAGCGCCCGCATGACGTCCCAGCCCGTCATGCCCGGCATCGCGATGTCGAGCAGGAAGAGGTCGGGCTGCACGTCGGCCGCAAGCGCGAGGCAGGTCGGCCCGTCCCGGGCCGTCAGCACCGTGAAGCCGAGCGGCACCAGGGCCTCGCGCATGAGGGTCTGGTGGTCCTGGTCGTCGTCGGCGACCAGGACGGTGCGGCGTGCGCCGTGGTAGCCGCCGATCTGCCGGGCGGGCTGCAGGGTCGGGTGCTCGACCGGCGACATCATCAGGCGCACCGTGAACCGGCTGCCCTGCCCGGGCGTGCTGGCCAGCGTGATCTCGCCGCCCATCAGCTGGGTCAGGAGCTTGGTGATGGTGAGCCCGAGCCCGAGCCCGGGGATGGTGCCGCGGTCCCCCGCGGCGCCGCGGTCGAAGGGCTCGAAGATGCGCTCGAAATCCTCCGCCGCGATGCCGGGGCCGGTGTCCTCCACGACGACCGTCGCCACGGTGTTGCGGTAGGACAGCCGCAGCGCGACCGACCCCCGCTCGGTGAACTTCACCGCGTTGGACAGGAGATTGATGAGGATCTGCCGCAGCCGCTTCTCGTCCGTGCGCACCACGGCCGGCATGGCCCCGCTGGGCTCGAAGCGGAACGCGAGGCCCTTGGCGCGGGCCTGCAGGCGGAACATGCCCTCGATCTGGTCCAGAAGATCCTTGAGGCGCACCTCGTTGCGCTCGATCTGCAGGCGGCCCGCCTCGATCTTCGAAATATCGAGCAGGCCGTCGATCAGGCCGGACAGGTGCTCGGCCGAGCGGCGGATCACCCGCACCCCGCCCTGGCGCGCGGCCGGGATGCCGGCGTCCCGCTCGAGGAGCTGCGCATAGCCCAGCACGGCGTTGAGCGGGGTGCGCAGCTCGTGGCTAAGGCCGACCACGTAGCGGCTCTTGGCGAGGT
The DNA here is from genome assembly GCA_964252065.1 of uncultured Lichenihabitans sp. Taxonomy (GTDB): domain Bacteria; phylum Pseudomonadota; class Alphaproteobacteria; order Rhizobiales; family Beijerinckiaceae; genus Lichenihabitans. The sequence goes on along the minus strand of CAXUMV010000121.1, from coordinate 5,594 downwards.
TGGCGGCCTCGGCCACGTCCTTGGCGCGCTGCAGCTCGGCGTCGGTGCGCCGGTGGGCCTCGATCTCCTGGAGGAGCAGCGTGGTCTGGCGCGAGGACTCCTCCTCGGCCACCGTGCGGCTTTCCTCCGCCAGCACGAAGAACCACGCCAGCACCCCGGCGACGATGAACAGCACCGCAAAGGCGGTCCACAGGCTCTGGTCGACGACCAGCCGGACGGCGGCGCTGTACCCTGCGGCCCGGAAGTCGATGACGAGCAGCACGAGGCTGATGGCCGCCACGATGAGCAGATGCACCGACACGTAGCGCACGATGCGCGCGCTCGCCCAGGCGGCGAGGCGCCGCGGCAGCACGGCCCGCACGGCGCCCAGCACCTGCGCGTGCGCCCGCCCGTGCGGCTTGCAGAGGTCGTGGCAGCGGGCGTCGAGCGAGCAGCACAGGGAGCAGATCGGGGCCGCGTAGGCGGGGCAGTGGGCCATGTCCTCGGGCTCGAAGGCGTGGCCGCACAAGGTGCAGTCGACCACGCGCTGGCGCTGCCAGTCCGCGGTCGTGGTGCGGGCGAGATAGTAGCGCCCGCCCGTCGCCCAGGCGATCAGGGGCGCGGTGACCAGCGCCACCCCGAGCGCGATGAAGGGCGCGAGCGCCTGGGCGACCGGGCCCATCAGGCCGGCGGCGGCGAGCAGCGCGGTTCCCGCCGCCAGCGCCATGGCGCCCGTGCCGACCGGGTTGATGTCGTAGAGGTGGGCGCGCTTGAACTCGATGCCCGGCGGGCTGAGGCCGAACGGCTTGTTGATGCCGAGATCGGCCACCACCGCCCCGAGCCAGGCCACCGCCACCACGGCGAACAGGCTGAGGATGCGCTCGAGCGCGGTGTAGATGCCGAGCTCCATCAGGAGCAGCGCGATGGCGACGTTGAAAACCAGCCACACCACCCGGCCCGGATGGCTATGGGTGAGGCGCGCGAAGAAATTCGACCACGCGAGCGAGCCCGCATAGGCGTTCATGACGTTGATCTTGAGCTGCGAGACGACCACGAAGGCGGCGGTCAGCAGGGCCACGGCCTGGGGCTGCGGCAGCACGGTGCCGAAGGCGAAGCGGTACATGGCGGCGGGCTCGGCCGCGTGGTCGGCCGGCACGCCGTGGCGCAGGCACAGCACCGCCAGCAGCGAGCCGAACATCAGCTTCGGGGCGCCGAGCACGATCCAGCCGGGCCCTGCGGCGAGCAGCGAGAGTTTCGAGCCGAGGGCGCTCCGCCCGGCCGCGCGGGCTGGCAGGAAGCGCAGCACGTCGACCTGCTCGCCGATCTGGGGCATCAGGGCGAGGATCACGGAGGCGGCCGAGCCGAACTTCAGGACGTCGAAGCCGCCGGGGCCGGGGCCGGGATCGAGGCCCGGGAAGCGCGTCCAGGCCAGCACGCCCGGCCAGTCCTGCATGACGATGAAGCCGACCGGCAGGATGTTGAGGACGATCCACAGCGGCTGGGTCCAGAGCTGGAAGCGGCTGATCCAGGTGATGCCGTAGGTGACGAGCGGGACGACCGCAACCGCGCTCAGGATGTAGCCGAGCCAGAGCGGCGTGCCGAAGCAGAGCTCGAGCGCCGTCGACATGATCGAGGCTTCGATGGCGAACAGGATGAACGTGAAGGCGGCGTAGATTAGCGATGTGACGGTCGAGCCCACATAGCCGAAGCCGGCCCCCCGGGTCAGCAGGTCGATGTCGACCCCGTAGCGCGCGGCGGCGCGACTGATCGGCAGCCCGGTCAGGAACAGGATGACCCCGACCACGAGCGTCGCGGCCAGCACGTTGGCAAAGCCGTTGGTCAGGGTGATGGTGCCGCCGATGGCTTCCAGCGCCAGAAACGAGATCGCCCCGATGGCGGTCTGCGAGACGCGCCCCGCCGACCAGCGCCGGGCGCTCTTGGCGGTGAACCGCAGCGCAAAATCTTCCAGGGTCTGGTTGGCGACCCAGCGGTTGTACTGGCGCCGCACGGGAAGGATGCGCTGGGACCCGGAGGGCACGTCACGATCCAGCATGGGCGGACCGATGCAAGAAGCGGTCCCATTCCAGGCTACGCCCCTTCGCCCCGCAGAGCGGGAAGAAGGTGCCCGGCAGGGCGGATGAGGGGCTCTTTGTCGTGGGCGGAGTCCCCCTCATCCGTCCTTCGGACACCTTCTCCCCGCAAGCGGGGCGAAGGGGGTAACCTGCAGGCGTCCGCTCCGCCGTAACGGCGCCCTTGCGCTCAGAACCGCCAGCGCTGCGCGTTGGCGACCAGGAAGTCGCGGAACACCTGGACGCGCGCGACGCTCTTCAGCTCCTCGGGATAGACGAAGTAGCAGTCGAGCTCGGGCATGTCGGCGTGGGGCAGGAGCTGCACGAGGCCGCCCTCGGGCTCCACGAAGTAGTCGGGCAGCACCCCGATGCCGGCCCCGTTCTGCACCGCGCCCTTGAGCGCCACCATGTTGTTCAGCGTCAGGGCGGAGACGAGCGGCGCCCGCATCTCGGGGCCGGTGTTCTGCAGCGAGTTCAGCATGGGCGTGAGATAGTTGCCGGCGCCGCCGCTGTAGCCGACCAGGCGGTGGCGGTCGAGATCCTCGGTGGATTTGGGCTGGCCGTGGCGCTTCAGGTAGCCGGTCGAGGCGTAGGCATGGTAGCGCACCGTGAACAGGCGGCGACGGATAAGGTCGGGCTGCAGCGGCTCGCGGAGCCTCAGGCCCACGTCGGCTTCGCGCATGCCGAGGTCGAGCTCGTCGTCGGTCAGGATCAGCTGCAGGCGGATGTCGGGGTAGAGTTCGAGGAACTCGCCGAGGCGCGGCGTCAGCCAGGCGGTCCCGAGCGCATAGGTCGTGGTGATGCGCAGCTCGCCGTTGGGCTTCTCGCGGCTGTCGGTCAGCCGCGTGCGCACCACGTCGAGCTTCAGCATG
>CAXUMV010000121.1:0-2664 GCA_964252065.1 uncultured Lichenihabitans sp. | reverse complement strand
TGCACGGTGCGCAGCAGGAGATCGCCCTGCTCGGTCAGGATCAGGCCGCGGGCGTGCCGGTGGAACAGCGGCACGTCGAGATCCTGCTCGAGCGCGCTGATCTGGCGGCTGACGGCGGACTGGCTGAGGTTGAGGGTCTGGCCCGCATGGGTGAAGGAGCCGGCCTCCGCGGCGGCCTGGAACACGCGCAGACGATCCCAATCCACGGCCCCGCTCTCCCTCCCGGATGCAGCCCGGCTTGTTTTAGACATGCAAGGACGATGCACGCCGCACGCCCACGACGCATGATACGTGGTTCGCGGGGTCGCGCCTAGCGCCGAGACGCGCCGGCTGCCCGGGAGACGACCGGGCCGGCCTACTCCCAGGCGCCGATCATCGCCTCCTCGCGCCTCTCCTCGCGGCGCTCGGCCTTGTCGCCGGTGTGTTCGGCCAGGAATTTCTCCGCTTCGAGGGCCGCCATGCATCCCATGCCGGCCGCCGTCACGGCCTGGCGATAGATGCGGTCCTTGACGTCGCCCGCCGCGAAGACCCCGGGGATCGCGGTGGCGGTGGAGTCGGGCGCCGTAACGATGTAGCCCTCGGGGTCCGTCGGCACGTGGCCGAGGAAGACGCCGGTGGCGGGGGTGTGGCCGATGGCGACGAACACCCCGTCGACCGCCATCTCCTCAGTGCCCCCGCTGACGGAATCGCGCAGCCGGATCCCCGTCACGCGGCGCGGGGTGCCGCCGCCCAGAATCTCGTCGACGGCGATGTTCCAGCGCACGCTGACCTTGGGGTTGGCGAACAGGCGGTCCTGCAGGATCTTCTCCGCCCGGAACTTGTCCCGCCGGTGCAGCACCGTCACCTGGCGGGCATGGCGGGTCAGGTAGAGGGCGTCCTCCACGGCCGTGTTGCCGCCGCCGACCACGGCCACGTCTCGGCCCTTGAAGAAGGCGCCGTCGCAGACCGCGCAGCCGCTGACCCCGGCTCCCAGAAACGCCTGTTCGGAGGGCAGGCCGAGCCAGCGCGCCTGGGCGCCGGTCGCGATGATCACCGTCTCGGCCACGTAGCTGTCGCCGCCATCGGTCCGGCAGGTGAACGGACGGCTCTTGAAGTCGACCTCCGTCACGACGTCGTAGACGAGGCGCGCGCCGGCGTGCTCGGCCTGCGCCTGCATCCGGTCCATCAGCGCCGGCCCCAGGATCGAGGTCTCGCCGGGCCAGTTCTCGACGTCGCTCGTGATGGTGAGCTGGCCGCCGGGCTGCAGCCCCTGGATCACGATCGGCTCCAGGTTGGCGCGCGCCGCATAGACGGCGGCCGTGTAGCCGGCGGGTCCTGCCCCGATGATGAGCGCCTTGGTCCGGTGCGTCGCCATGCTGAAAGGTCCCGAGGCCCTAGCCGCGACGAGCGGCCGGCAGAGGCGTTAATAGGAACCCGTCCGCGCCCCCGCAAGGGACCGTCCGGGTTCCGAACGAGGTCCAGTGAGCCCCTTCGCCCCGCGGCAGCGGGGAGAAGGTGCCCGACAGGGCGGATGAGGGGTTCTACCTCGAAGCTAGCCCCTCATCCGTCCTTCGGACACCTTCTCCCCGGGGGGGAGAAGGGCCTCACCGGCACGGTTTGGCCTCGCTCCGGCCGGGCCTCAGACCTGCATCTCGCGGCGGAGCCAGTAGGCGAACTGGTGGGCGATCGACCGGACGCGGATGCGGTCGATGTCCTCGGTGTAGTAGGCGCCGCTGTAGGAGGGAGGCAGCTCGGTCAGGACATGGGTCGAGGACAGCACCCGCCCGCCGCTGCTGACGATGCCGTCGCCCTCGATGCTGTCGTTGCCGCCGAACGCGAAGTCGGTATCCCGGCCGCTGTAGATGGTGAAATACATGCTGCTGACGCGGGCGGTCAGGAGCGGGCCCCCTCGGCCGAGGCGATCCGCAAAGGCAGCCCGCATCTCGCCCAGCAGAAACTGCCCCAGCTCGCGGGCGGGGTTGCCCCCGCCGCGGGCCAGGACCGGGCCGAGATCGACCGCGACCGACCGGAACCGCACCGCACCGGCGGGCGCGGCGCTCTCACCCAAGCCCTGCGCCCGCAGCAGGGAGGGCGCGGCCGCCAGCGGCAGCGCCAAGGCCGTGCCGAGGACGGCGCGGCGGGAGAGGACAGAATCGCTCATCGTGTTCGATCCGCATGGGAAGAAAGGTCGGCCGCCTAGCGGAAATCGACCTTCAGGACTTCGTAGCTCTTGCCGCCCCCGGGGGTGTTCACCTCCACGGTGTCGCCGACCTTCTTGCCGATCAGCGCGCGGGCGGTCGGGGAGGAGATCGACACCTTGCCGGCCTTCACGTCGGCCTCGTTCTCGCCGACGAGCTGGTAGGACTTCTTCTCCTCGGTGTCCTCGTCCACGAGGGTCACGGTCGCGCCGAACTTGATGGTGTCGCCCGACAGCTTGCTGACGTCGATCACGTCGGCGCGCGACAGCCGGTCCTCGAGCTCGGCGATGCGGCCCTCGTTGTGCGACTGCGCTTCCTTGGCGGCGTGGTACTCGGCATTCTCGGACAGGTCGCCGTGGGCGCGCGCTTCGGCGATGGCCTGGATGATGCGGGGCCGCTCCTCCTGCTGCCGCATCTTCAGCTCGGCCTCGAGGGCCGCATAGCCTTTCACGGTCACGGGAAACTTATCCATCGGCATCAACTCTTT
>CAXUMV010000120.1:7883-8955 GCA_964252065.1 uncultured Lichenihabitans sp. | reverse complement strand
CCTGGCCGGCGGACGCGCTGTTCACGGCCGGCATGCGGGAGGGGCTCGACGCCGTGCTGGCGATGTACCACGACCAGGGCCTCATCCCGATCAAGGCGCTGGCCTTCGACGAGGGCGTGAACGTCACCCTCGGCCTGCCCTTCGTGCGGACCTCGCCCGATCACGGCACGGCGTTCCCGATCGCCGGACGCGGGATCGCGCGGCCCGACAGCCTGATGGCGGCCCTGCATCTTGCGAGCCGGCTCGCCGCCGCTTCCCGCCTCGCTCCCGCGTGACGGTCGCCCCGGCGGCGGCCTCCGCCGAGGACGGCCTGCCCCCGCTGCGCGAGGTGGTGGCGGCCCTCAAGCTCGATGCCCGCAAGGCGCTCGGCCAGCATTTCCTCTACGACCTCAACCTGACTGGCCGCATCGCCCGCGAGGCGGGGCCGCTCGCGGGCGTGACCGTGCTGGAGGTCGGACCGGGACCCGGTGGGCTGACGCGCGCGCTCCTGGCGGCCGGCGCCGCGCGGGTCGTCGCGGTCGAGCGCGACCCGCGCTGCCTGCCGGCGCTGGCCGCGATCGCGGACCGCTATCCGGGCCGCCTCGCGGTCGCGGAGGCCGATGCCCTGGCGGTCGACCTCCCGGCGCTGGCCGGCCGGCACGGCCCGGGTCCGCTGCGGATCGTCGCGAACCTGCCCTACAACGTCGGCACCGCGCTGCTGGTGCGGTGGCTCGAGACGGAGCCCTGGCCGCCTTGGTTCGACCGCATGGTGCTGATGTTCCAGCGCGAGGTGGCCGAGCGCATCGTCGCCGGCCTCGCCGATCGCGCCGCCTACGGGCGCCTCGGCGTGCTGGCAGGCTGGCGGACGCGCGCCCGCATCCTGTTCGACGTGCCTCCGCAGGCCTTCGTGCCTCCCCCGAAGGTCACCTCCGCGGTGGTCGAGATCGTCCCGCGGGCAGACCCGCTGCCCTGCCCGGCCGGCGCCCTGTCCGCCGTGACCCAGGCGGCCTTCGGCCAGCGCCGGAAGATGCTGCGCCAGTCGCTCAAAAGCCTGAGCGCCAAAGGAGCAGCGGTCGACCCGGCGACGCTGCTG
>CAXUMV010000120.1:0-7873 GCA_964252065.1 uncultured Lichenihabitans sp. | reverse complement strand
GAGCGGAAGAGATCGACATCGCGGGCTTCGCGGCGCTGGCCCGCGCCTATGCGAGCCTCGGCCGGCCGGCCGATCCCTGAACGGGATGGCCATACCGGACTGCACAAGGCCAACCGGCGCTAGACCCCGGTGTCGTCGTCGCGAGCGAAGCGAAGCGATCCATGGTCGGGCCTCCGCACCGTCGTATGGATCGCCACGGCGCTTCGCGCCTCGCGATGACGCGACCCCTCATCCGGCCTGTCGGCCACCTTCTCCCCGGAGGGGCGAAGGGGCTTCTCCGGCGGGCGGGGTCGCGTGAGGACCGAGCTGTCGCTCAGCGTTCCGTCAGCAGCCCTGCGACGAAGGCCGAGACGCCGCCCTCGACGCGCACGCGTTTCAGACGCTCGGCCGTCAGGATGGCGATGACGTCCGTGAAGGTCTTCTGCAGGTCGTCGTTGACCAGCACGTAGTCGTAGAGCGTCCAGCGCTCGATCTCGGTGCGGGCGTTGGCGAGGCGCCGCTCGATCACCTCGGCTTGATCTTCGGCGCGCCGCTCCAGCCGGGCGCGCAGCTCCTGCATCGAGGGCGGCAGGATGAAGATCGTGACGACGTCGGCCTGGGCCTTGCTGCGGACCTGCTGCGTGCCCTGGTAGTCGATGTCGAAGAGGACGTCGCGGCCGCCCGCGAGCACGGCCTCCACCGGGGCGCGGGGCGTCCCGTAGAAATGCCCGTGCACCTCCGCCCACTCGAGCAGGTCGTTGCGGTCGCGCATGTCGGCGAAGCGGTCGGCGGCGATGAAGTGGTAGTGGATGCCGTCGGCCTCGCTCGACCGCCGGGCCCGGGTCGTCACCGACACGGACAGCGTGAGATCCCACTCCTTCTTCTGCAGCAGCATGCGGGTCAGCGTGGTCTTACCCGCCCCCGAGGGCGAGGACAGGATCAGCATGAGGCCCCGGCGGTTCAATCCGGTGGCGGGGTCGGGATCGCCGGGCTGGCTCGCACTCATTCGAGGTTCTGGACCTGTTCGCGGAATTGCTCGATTCGGGTGCGCAGATCGAGCCCGATCGCGGTGAGCGCGGCGTCGTTCGACTTGGCGCAAAGCGTGTTCGCCTCGCGGCCCAGCTCCTGGGCCAGGAAGTCGAGGCGCCGGCCCACCGGCCCGCCCCCTTCCAGCAGATCGAGGGCCGAGCGGATGTGGATGACCAGCCGGTCGAGTTCCTCGCGGATGTCGGCGCGGGCGGCCAGCAGGATGGCTTCGGCATGCAGACGCTCGGGGTCGAGCGCCGGGGAGGCGCCGACCAGCGTCTCGACCGCCCGTGCCAGGCGGGCCCGGACCGCCTCCGGCTGCCGGCCCGGCGCCCGGTCGGCCGCCTCGACCAGCGAGGCGATCGCCGCGAGATGGCCGGCCAGCAGCCGGCCGAGGGCCGCGCCCTCCTCCTGCCGGGCGGCCGTCACCGCGCGAAGGGCGTCGCGCAGGCACGCGACGGCGCTCTCCGCCAGGGCCGCCTGGTCGGCCGGCCGGTCGGGCGCGTCCACCACCTCGACCACGCCGCGAACGGCCAGGAGGCCGTCCATGGTCGGTGGCGCGAGCCCCCGGCCCTCCGGCATCACGGCCAGCACCGAGCCCAGGATCGCCTGCAGGAGGGCGGTATCCACCCGCACCGCCGTGGCCGGGGTCGTACGCTGAAGGGTCATCGTGGCCTGCACCGAACCGCGCGTCACCGCCGCCGCGATCAGGCTCCGGCATGCGGGTTCCGCGGCATCGAGGCCGGGCGGCAGGCGGAGCCGCAGGTCGAGCCCCTTGCCGTTGACGGTCTTGACCTCCCACGCGAGCGCGCCTTGCGGGGGCTCCGCCCGGGCGCGGGCGAAGGCCGTCATGCTGGCAAGCGGCGCCCCGGCGGGAGGCTCAGTTGACGCTGGCAAGCGGCTGCACCGGGGGCAGCGCCTTGATCGTGGGCACGACCTTCGGCGAGTTGAGGTCGTAGGTGCGGTCCTTCAAGGGATCGAAGCTGGTCCCTTCCGAGGCGTCGATAATCCGGCCCTTGCCGATCGGGGCCGGGGCCGGGCCGGGATCACGGGCCGGGGCCGTCGCGGTCTGCGTCGCGAACCCGTAGGCGAGGGCCCGCGCCCGCTGGTCCGCGAGCTGGGCGGGCGAGACCGGGAAGCTCTGGAGGGTCCCGGGCGAGCCGGGCGGGTCGGCCGGCAGCGCGCTGCCCCCCTCGTCCCAGGTCGAGGGATCGGACCGCGACTTGACGCCGGCGACCTCCACGTCGAGCTCGTCGAAGGTGGCCGTGCCGGCGGCGGGGGCGGTGCGGGCAGGCGCGGCGAACGCCGCGGCCGGGCCCAGCGACGTCTGCCCGATCGGCAGGCTGGTGACCGAGACCGGGGCGTCGCGCGCAGTGCCCGAGATGTCGAGGTTCAGGCTGCCGTAGACGCGGCGGTCGGGCCCGGCGTCGCCGCGCTGGTTCGCCTTCGGAAACGGGGGTGGGCTGGCCGGCCCGCTGTCGGGCGCGACCTTGTCCTTGGCGTCCTTCTCGACCTGCCGCCAGCGCTGCACGTTGAGGCGGTGCTGGTCGAGCGTCTCGGCGAAGGCGTGGCCGCCCGTGCCGTCCGCCACGAAGTAGAGCTCCTTGGTGCGGGAGGGATTGGCGACCGCTTCGAGCGCCGCGCGCCCGGGATTGGCGATGGGGCCGGGCGGCAGGCCGACGATCTGGTAGGTGTTATAGGGCGTCTTCTGGTCGAGCTCGCTCTTCAGGATGCCGCGGCCGAGCGTTCCCTTGCCGCCGACCAGCCCGTAGACGATCGTGGGGTCCGACTGGAGCGGCATGCCGCGCGCGAGGCGGTTGACGAAAACCCCCGCCACGCGCGGCCGCTCGTCCGCGCGGCCGGTCTCCTTCTCGACGATCGAGGCCAGGGTGACCAGCTCGAACGGCGACCGGACCGGGTTGTCGGCGGCCCGATGCGCCCAGACTTCGGCCAGCACCCGGCGCTGCTCGGTCTGCATCGTCCGCAACACCTGGTCCCGGGTGGTGCCGCGGGAGAACTTGAAGGTGTCCGGCATCAGCGTGCCCTCGCCGGGCACGGCCGGAATGTCGCCCATGAGGACGTCGTTCTCGCGGAGGCGGTCGACCACCTGCTCGGTGGTGAGGCCCTCGGGCACCGTCAGGGCATGCAGGATCTGCTTGCCCGAGACGATGAGGTCGATGACCTCGCGCAGGCTGGCGGCCTGCTTGAAGCTGTACTCGCCCGACTTCACGTTGCCGCGATCGCCCTCGAGCCACAGGGTGGCGGTCATGAGGACCCGGTTCTCGATGACCCCCGCATTGGCGAGCTGATCGACGACCGAGATGTCGGTTCCGGGCTGGATCGTGACCACCTTGTCGATGGCGAGCGGCCCGGGCGCGTTGACCCGCTGCAGGCCGAGCGACCCTCCGACCGCCAGCGCGACGGCCGCGATGCCGAGGAACGACAGGAACCCGCTCGCGGTTGCGACCAGCGGGCGGCTCCTGCGGCGGGATTTCGGGGGCGCCGGCGGCGCATCGGGCTGCAGCGCCTCGCGGGGGCTGCGCAGCGCCCGGCGTGCACCCGGCGTCGAGGGCCGTCCCGCGCCCGCGAAGCGATCCGGGCCGGGGTCACGCGGCTTATCGAGCATGATCGAACTCAGGATACGACGGCACGCCATCGTTCTACAGCGAAACGGGCCCGAAGGGAACGTGTCCGCTCAGGCGGCGCGAGACTTGCCGGGCGGAGACACCGTCGCGCAACGCCGATTCGGCCCTGAAGCCCGTCCTGCGCCGCTCAGTTCACCTTGCGGAAGATCAGCGACGCGTTGGTGCCCCCGAACCCGAAGGAGTTCGACAGCACGGTGTCGATGCGGCGGCGGCGCGGTTCGTGCGGCACGAGGTCGATGGCGGTGTCGACCGATGGGTTGTCGAGGTTGAGGGTCGCCGGCGCGATCTGGTCGCGGATGGCCAGGGCCGAGAAGATCGCCTCGACCGACCCCGCGGCGCCAAGCAGGTGCCCGACCGCCGATTTCGTCGAGGACATGGACACCGTGGAGGCGGCGTCGCCGAGCAGCCGCTCGACGGCCCGCAGCTCGATCTCGTCGCCCAGCGGCGTCGATGTGCCGTGCGCGTTAATGTAGTCGATGTCGCCGGGCGCGATCCCGGCGCGGCGGAGCGCCGCCGACATGCAGCGGAAGGCGCCGTCGCCGTCCTCGGCCGGCGCGGTGATGTGGTAGGCATCGCCCGAGAGCCCGTAGCCGATCACCTCGGCGTAGATGCGGGCGCCGCGCGCGACCGCGTGGTCGTAGTTCTCGAGCACGACGCAGCCGGCGCCCTCGCCCATCACGAAGCCGTCCCGGTCCTTGTCGTAGGGCCGGGAGGCTTGGGTCGGCCGGTCGTTGAAGCCCGTCGACAGCGCGCGACACGCCGCAAAGCCCGCGAAGGACAGCCGGTTCACGGCCGATTCGGTGCCGCCCGCCACCATGACTTCGGCGTCGCCCATCTGGATCAGCCGCGCCGCGTCGCCGATGGCATGCGCGCCGGTCGAACAGGCCGTGACCACGGCATGGTTGGGACCCTTCAGCCCGTGGCGGATGGATACGTAGCCGCCCGCCAGGTTGATGAGCCGCCCGGGGATGAAGAACGGCGAGAGCCGCCGCGGGCCCCGCTGGTCGAGCAGGTGGGTCCCCTCGTAGATGCCGCCCAGGCCTCCGATGCCCGAGCCGATCATCACGCCGGTCTCGATCTGGTCCTGGTAGCGCGCGGGATGCCAGCCGGCATCCTCCAGCGCCTGGCCGGCGGCCGCCATCGCATAGATGATGAAGTCATCGACCTTGCGCTGTTCCTTGGGCTCCATCCACTGCGCGGGGTCGAAGCCGCCGGCCGCCGCCTCGCCGCGCGGGATGACGCATCCGACCTTGCAGGGCAGGTCGGAGACGTCGAAGGACGTGATCACTTCGGCCCCGCTCCGGCTCGCGAGCAGCGCGTCCCACGTCGTGGCGACGTTGCCGCCGAGCGGGGTCACCATCCCGAGGCCCGTAATGACGACTCGTGGGAAGGAATTCACGCCATCAACCCTGGTCCGCCAAGCGGCCACGCCCGGCGAGCCGCCCGCGTTTCATCCACCCACCGGCTGCAGACGGGACGCCCCGCCCGGGACGTCACGAGACCGCCCGCCCTCAAGCCTTCTTGTTCTTCTCGAGAAAGCGAACGGCATCGCCCACCGTCACGATCGTCTCGGCGGCATCGTCGGGGATCTCGACCCCGAACTCCTCCTCGAACGCCATCACGAGCTCGACCGTGTCGAGCGAATCGGCCCCGAGATCGTCGATGAAATTGGCGTTGTCGACGACCTTCTCGGGCTCGACCCCAAGATGCTCGACGACGATCTTCTTCACGCGCTCGGCGACATCGCTCATATGTACAGTCCTCAGCTCACGTTTGTGTTCGGCCCGCCGACCGCCTGATGCCAAGCACGGGCGGCGTTCCCTGATGCGGCCGTCGCGCCGGACGCGACGACGGTCGTCATGCCGTTCCAGACAGCCTTACCCCGATGGCGGAGCCGGCGGAACGCCGTATTTTCCCCCATCGCCGGCCGAACCGCCGTCCCGTTCCCGAATGCGCAGACCCCTTGCAAGGAACCGCGTGTCCGCCCCGCAATCCCACGGACAGGGCCGCCACAATTCCGGCGACATCCTCCGCGGGTCGCGTGGTATCATACTTCCCCAGCCATGGCGAGAGCCGCCGACCGGGTCCTCGACCCGTATTCAACGCCTTCAAATCATTGCCATTCCGCCATTCACATGCAGCGTCTGGCCGGTCACGTAGGCGGCTTCCCGGCTCGCCAGGAACACGACCGCGGCCGCCACATCCTCGCCCTGCCCCAGCCGTCCGGCGGGCACGGCGGCCAGGATGGCCGCCCGATGTTTCTCGTTCAGGGCGGCGGTCATCGGGCTTTCGATGAAGCCGGGGGCGACGCAGTTGACGGTCACCTCCCGGCTCGCGACCTCGGCCGCGAGAGCCTTCGACATGCCGATCATGCCCGCCTTGGAGGCGGCATAGTTGCTCTGCCCGGGATTGCCCGTCACCCCGACCACGGAGGTGATGCCGATGATCCGGCCCCAGCGCCGGCGCGTCATGGTCCGCAGCGCCGCGCGGGCGAGCTGGAAGCCGGCCGTGAGGTTGACCGCGATCACCGCCTGCCAGTCCTCGTCCTTCATCCGGAGCGCCAGGGTGTCCCGGGTGATCCCGGCGTTGTTGACCAGGATGTCGACCGGGCCCGCCGATTCCTCGGCACGGCTCACCAGGGTCCTGATCTGCTCGGGATCCGCGAGATCGCAGGGCGCGGTCGCGGCACGATCCCCGAGACTGTCGCGCAGGGCCTCGAGCCGATCGGGCTTTGTGCCCGACAGCACCACCGTGGCGCCCTGTCCGTGGAGCGCGCGCGCGATGGCCTGGCCCAGCCCGCCCGTTGCGCCGGTGACGAGGGCCACCTTGCCGGTGAGGTCAAACATGGGCCTGCTCCGCGAGCGCCGCCCGGTAGGCCTCGACACCGTCGGGCGTTCCGACGGCAAGCACCCCGAAACTTGGCGCGATGCGGCGGACGAGGCCCGACAGCACGGCACCGGCGCCGACCTCGACGGTGGCCTCGACCCCCGACGCCTGGAGCGCCAGCACGCATTCGCGCCAGCGCACAGTGCCGGTGATCTGCGCGACCAGCGCCGCCTTCAAGGCGGCCGGATCGGACAGGGGAGCGGCGTCGCGGTTGGACATCAGCGGCACGAGGGGCGCCTCAAGACGGGTGGTCGCGAGCGCCGCCGCCATCCGGTCCGCGGCCGGCTGCATGAGGGCGCAGTGGAACGGCGCCGACACGCTCAGCATCACGGCGCGTTTCACCCCGCGGACCTTGGCCAGCACGACCGCCCGCTCGACCGCGGTCGCGTGGCCCGACAGCACCGCCTGGCCGCCGCCATTGTCGTTGGCGAGCGCGCAGACTTCGCCCCCGTGCGAAGCCTCCGCCGCGATCTCCCGGGCGAGCCCGGGCTCGGCGCCGATCAGCGCCGCCATCGCGCCCTGCCCCGCCGGCACCGCGTCCTGCATGGCTTGCCCGCGCAGGCGCAGCAGCCGCGCCGCATCGGCCACGGCAAGGGCACCCGTCGCCGCAAGCGCGGAATATTCCCCAAGCGAGTGGCCCGCCACGAAGGCCGCGTCGCGCTCGAGGTCGAGGCCCGCCTCCGCCTCGAGCACCCTGACGGCCGCGAGACTGACGGCCATCAGGGCCGGCTGCGCGTTCGCGGTGAGGGTCAGGTCCTGCTCCGGCCCCTCGGCCATGAGCCGCGAGAGCGGTTGCCCGAGGGCCTCGTCGACCTCCTCGAACACGGCGCGCGCGGCGGGGTAGCGGTCGGCCAGCACGCGGCCCATGCCGACCGCCTGCGATCCCTGGCCGGGGAACAGGAAGGCCCTGCGGACGGGCGTTCGGGGTGGCGTCGCGGTGTCGTTCATCGGGGATCCGCACTGCACCGCCGATGGGAGGCTGTCAAGGCGATCTGCGTGCCCGGCGGTCACCCGTGCCGCCGCCCGAGGCAGCGTTGCCCATCGGAAAGGCGCCGCCTTTGGCCTTGCATCGGGGGAACGCTGCTCCTATAGCTTGCCGCCTCGCAGCATCCCGGCCGGGGGCTGAACGGAGGGTTTCGGGCGCGCGCTTGCGCCTGGGACAGGGCCTTGCGGCCCGGCCTCCCGTGTTCCCGCCTTCGACTGTTCCGATCGAGCCTTTCCCAAAGGGGCTCGAAGGGCTCCGCGCCGGATGCATCGACGACGAAGAGGAAAGGCAAGCATCATGGCTCTTTACGAGCACGTGTATCTTGCTCGCCAGGACGTGACCGCCCAGCAGG
>CAXUMV010000119.1:2580-9009 GCA_964252065.1 uncultured Lichenihabitans sp. | reverse complement strand
GCGGTCGTCGACGACGAGGATGCGGCCGCCCAAGCCCGTCTCGCCGCTCGCCGTGGTCGCGTGGTCCGCGATGCCGAGCGAGGCGGTCGCCTCGGCCCGCTGCCGCAGCTCGTCGATGACCAGCTTGAGCCGGGTCAGCGAGCGCACGCGGGCGAACAGCGCCGTCTCGTCGACGGGCTTGGTGAGGAAGTCGTCCGCGCCCGCCTCGAGGCCGCGGACCCGGTCGGCCGGCTGGTCGAGCGCCGTCACCATGACGATGGGGATGTGCTGGAGCGCAGGGTCGCTCTTGAAGCGCCGGCAGGTCTCGAAGCCGTCCATGCCCGGCATCATCACGTCGAGCAGAACGAGATCGACGGGCCGCTCGGCGCAGACCATGAGGGCCTCGAGCCCGCTGCGGGCCGTCAGCACATCGAAGTATTCCGCGGTCAGCCTGACGTCGAGCAGCTTGGCATTGGCCGGCGTGTCATCGACGACAAGAATACGGGCAGTCATCGTGCGGTCTCACCGATCGCCAAGGTAGGTGCGAACCGTCTCGAGGAACTTGGCCACCGAGATGGGCTTCGACAGGTAGGCCTCGCAGCCGCCTTGACGGATCTTCTCCTCGTCACCCTTCATGGCGAAGGCCGTGATCGCGATGATGGGAATGGACCGCAATTCGTCATCGTCCTTCAGCCATTGCGTGACCTGCAGGCCCGACACCTCGGGCAGCTGGATGTCCATGAGGATGAGGTCCGGGCGATGCTTGCGTGCGAGGCCCACCGCCTCGACCCCGTTGCGGGTCTGCACCGTCGCATAGCCGTTCGCTTCCAGCAGGTCGCTGAACAGCTTCATATTCAACTCGTTGTCTTCGACGATCAGAACCGTCTTCGCCATCAGGCCCGCCCTCGCGTACTCCGACACCGCCCCGAGGCGCAGCATGCTCCCAAGAAGAGCCGCTGTCCGACCAGAGACTTACAGTAGCCGGTAGAAATTGACGAAAGGAAAACTGACGTGGCGAAAAACCTTAACCGCGCCGATCCGCACGGGATGGCGGTGGCCGTGCTGACTTTCCTGGCCGCCGATCCCGAACGCCTCGGCCGCTTCTTTTCGCTCACGGGCCTCGATCCCGCGACCTTGCGGGCGACCAGCGCCACCCCGTCCTTCGCCCGCGCTATGCTGGCCTATCTGGGGGCCGACGACACGCTCCTGGTCGCCTTCGCGCAGGACGCCGGGCTCGACCCGGCCGAGGTGGGACAGGCCGTCCGCCACGCCACCGGCGCGGACGTCGCGGACCTCTGAGGGACCGGGTCGTCCGAGGGCGGTCAATGGGGGCAGGCGGCCGCCGGCAGGAGCTTGAGGTCCGTCAGTTCGCCCGCGAGGGTGAAGTCGCCGTAGTCGAGCTTGAGCGAGCGCGAGATGCCGTTCTCGTAAAGATCGAAGGACAGCACGTAGTCGGGCGCCTGGTCCTTCTTGGCCGCGTCGAAGTAGCTGATCGTCACGGGCCAGCGCTTGACCGCCTGCAGCGCGTCGAGCTTCGCCGCGTTTTCGGTCGGGGCCGTCGTGGCCGCGGCGCCGATGACGCTCAGGGTGGTGAACACTTTTGTGCCCGTCTCCGAGCCGTCGAAGACCGCGGCCGACAGGATCTTGCCGCCGGCCAGCGCCGTGCCGATGATCGACTTCAGGTGTTCGGTCGGGAACAACACGCCCGTCGGCAGGGCCACCTTCTCGGCCTTGGGCTTGTCGAGATCGACCGA
This sequence comes from uncultured Lichenihabitans sp., assembly GCA_964252065.1. GTDB lineage: Bacteria > Pseudomonadota > Alphaproteobacteria > Rhizobiales > Beijerinckiaceae > Lichenihabitans. The sequence goes on along the minus strand of CAXUMV010000119.1, from coordinate 7,276 downwards.
CACCCCCCCGTCGGGCGCGCGGTGGGCCGTTCCGTCCACCGTGCCGCCCTCCGAGCTGCCGCCCGTGACCGCCACCTTGAACCGGTAGTCGCGCGCATCGCCGCCCTCGAAGCTCGCGGTCTGCATGTCGGAGACGTGCGTCTCGCCTTCCTGCGGCTGCAACGCGGTCATCTGCCGCAACGTCATCGCATAGCCGTCGCAGGCCGATCCCGAAAAATCATAGGACAGCAGGCCCTCGACGGCTTCCGGAGCCTTGGACCCCGTCGATTTGAGGAGGCTCAGCTTGTAGGTCGCATGGTGGGCGACGAGCGGGACGGGCGCGCCTCCCGCGCCGGCCGGCAGGGCCGGGCCGATCATCCACCAACCTGCGGCCGCAAGGCCGAGCGCGAAACGGAGGGAGCGGATGCGGGTCACGGTCGAAACTCCTTGCATGCAGAGGTCTTGCAACTGCCATGCCGAGAAAAAAAGGCGGATGTGCAGCGCCGGCCGTCGTGGCATAGAGCGCTCCGGCCGGATCGGACCCCCGATCGGGCGCGAGCGGGGACCGCACGGATGGGCGACATCGAACGCAGGCTGAACGAGCTCGGCATCACGCTGCCCCGGCCCGCGCCAGCCATCGCCAACTACCTGCCCGCGGTGCGAAGCGGCCCGCACCTCTTCATCTCGGGACAGCTCGCCTTCGGTCCGGACGGGACGTTGGACGCGGCGCATCGGGGCAAGCTCGGGGGCACGGTGTCCCGCGAGGCCGGCCAGGCGGCGGCGCGCCTCAGCTTCGTCAACGTGCTGGCCCAGGCCAAGGCGGCCCTGGGCGAGCTCGACCGCATCGGCCGCTGCGTCCGCCTCGGCGGTTTCATCAACACGGAACCCGACTTCACCGACCTGCCGGCCGTGATGAACGGCGCCTCCGACCTCGCGGTCGAGGTTCTGGGCGACAGGGGCCGCCACGTCCGCACCACCATCGGCGTCGCCTCGCTCCCGCTCGGCTGCGCGGTCGAGGTGGACGCGCTGTTCGAGGTGGAATGATCGGGTCCGCCGCGCCGGACTGGTTGACGGCCCGGCCCATCGCGCATCGCGGGCTGCACGACGTGGCCCGCGGCATCGTCGAGAATTCCCCAAGCGCGGCGCGGGCGGCGGTGGAGCGCGGCTATGGGATCGAATGCGACGTGCAGCGCACGGCCGACGGCGAGGCGGTGGTGTTCCACGACTTCGAGCTCGGCCGGCTGACGGCCGAGGCCGGGCCGGTGTCGGCCCGCACGGGCACGGCGCTGCAGGCCATCGCCTATGCCGAGGGCCAGGACCGCATCGGCACGCTGACGGGGTTGCTCACCCTCGTCGCGGGCCGGGTGCCGCTCGTCTGCGAGATCAAGAGCCGCTTCGACGGGGACCTCACGCTGGCCGAGCGCGTTCGCGCGCTGGTCGCCGACTACCCCGGACCCATCGCGATCAAGAGCTTCGATCCCGCGGTCATCGCCCATCTCAGGCGCGACCCGCCTTGCCCGCTCGGGATCGTGGCCGAGGCCAGCTACGACGACCCGGAATGGTCCGCCCTGCCGGTCCCTCTCAGGCGCGACCTCGCCGAGGTTCTGCACTTCGAGGCGACCCGGCCCGACTTCCTGTCCTACCGCGTCGACGACCTGCCCCACGCCGTGCCGTACCTGTGCCGCACCATGCTCGGCCGCCCGGTCATCGCCTGGACGGTGCGCAACCCCACGCAACGCTCGGTCGCCGCCCGATGGGCGGACCAGATCGTGTTCGAGGGATTCGCGCCCTAGGCGCAGCGCCGCGAGCCCATCGTCCCGTCGATGCGATCATGCGCCGGAGGCCTGCAACGTGCGGCCGGCCGCTAAGATTTCCGCAAGTCTTGCCGCCTACAGTCCATCCCGCACGACACGGTTGCGCCGTGTAATACCTCTGATTGCGCGGCCGATAACCCGCAAGGGCCGCACCGGGGAAAGACGATGCAGGTCGGAGGCGTGATGCAGGAGCGAAAATACTCGCCCAAATTCGCATCGAGCGCGGTGGGAAGGATCCGGTCTTGAACATCCTGTTCGCCTGCATCGCGCAACAGCACGATTTGAAGCTGGTCTTACTTGCCGCGTGTATCTGCGCCCTGGGCACCTTCTCGGCCTTCGCGCTGGGCCGCGAAGTGCTGCGGAGCCGACAGGCGAGCGGCTGCCTCATCTGGGGCACCCTCGGCGTCACCGCGACCGCCTCGGCCATCTGGGCCACGCACTTCATCGCCATGCTGGCCTATCGGCCGGGCCTGCCCTTCCGCTTCGAGGCGGCCCCGACGATCCTCTCCTTCGGAGTGGCCCTCATGCTGGTCGGCGCCGGGGCCGCACTTATCGTGGCACGGCCCGACCGCTTCGGACGCACGCTCGGCGGCTGCGTAACGGGAGCGGCGATCGGCGCGATGCACTATGCCGGCATGTCGGGCTTCCGCGTGCAGGGGGCCCTGCGGTGGGACAGCGCCACCGTCGTGGTGTCGGTCCTGGCCGGCATCGCCCTGGGCGGCCTGTCGGCTGCCGCCACGACCAGCCGTTTCCGGGCCATCGCGTGGCTTGCCCCCGTGCTTCTGCTGCTCGCCGTCTGCTCCGCCCACTTCATCGGGATGAGTGCGGTGACGATCGACTACGACCCGGGCCAGGCCGAGCCGGACGGGTGGTTCGACGTCGCCATCCTGGCCCTGGTGGTCGGCGAGATGGCGACGCTGATCGTCTGCTTCTCGCTGGCCTCCGTGTGGCTGTCCATCCGCGGGCGCCGGCAACTCGCCGCCGAGGAGAAGCGTCTGCACGATCTCGTCGACATCGCCATCGAGGGCCTGCTGATCTGCGACGGCGAGACGATCGTGGGGCTGAACCGCAGCCTCGAACGGATGCTCGGGGCGGACCGCCACACGATCATCGGCAAGGCGGTGCACGACCTCCTGCCCGCCCGCGCGGCGGCCTCCGTTCCGATCGGCGCGGAGGTGGATGCGACCCTCAGGATCGGGACGGGCGGCCTCGTCCCGGTCAAGCTCATCGCGCAGGAGATCACGATCGGGACGCAGCGGCACAGGGCCATCGCCGTCCGCGATCAGAGAAACCGCATCGAGACCGAGCTGTATATGAACCGGCTCGCCCGGGAGGACGCGCTCACCGGCCTCGGCAACCGCCTCACCTTCGCCGAGGAGTTGTCGGCGCAGCTCGTCTCGCGCCGCAAGGGCGACAACCACTTCGCCCTCCTGATGCTCGACCTCGACCGCTTCAAGCTGGTGAACGACACGCTCGGGCATGGCGTGGGCGACGAACTGCTCCGTCGGGTCGCCGGGCGTCTGCGCAGCGCGGTGTCGGCCGGCGACCTGCTCGCGCGACTGGGCGGCGACGAATTTGCGATTCTCGCCCGCGACGCCGCGGATGCCGAGGCCGTTCAGGCGCTGGCCGAGCGCCTGATCGACGTGATCGGCCGCCCCTACGTCATCAACGGCCAGGTCGTGATCGTCGGCGCGAGCCTGGGCATCGCCCTCGCGCCCACCGATGGCGGCAGTCCCGAGGGCCTCGCGCGCAACGCGGACCTCGCGCTCTACCGGGCCAAGGAGGAAGGCCGCGGCACGTACCGGATGTTCGAGGAGGGCATGAACGCCCGCATGCAGGCGCGCCGGCTTCTCGAGGCCGAATTGCGCAAGGCCATCTCGCGGCGTGAGTTCGTGGTGTACTACCAGCCGCAGATCGACGTCCGGACCAAGACCTACACCGGGGCCGAGGCGCTGGTCCGCTGGTACCACCCGCGGCGCGGCCTCGTTTCACCGGCGGAGTTCATCCCCCTCGCCGAAGAGGTCGGGCTGATCGGCGCCATCGGCGAGTTTGTGCTGCGCGAGGCGTGCACCGAGGCGACCCACTGGCCCGACAGCATGACGGTCGCGGTCAACCTGTCGGCCGTGCAGCTGCGGGATGTCCACCTGGTTTCGACCGTGGCTCGGATCCTGGCGGACACGGGGCTGGCTGCGGACAGACTGGAGCTGGAGCTGACCGAAAGCGCGCTGATGCACGACGAGGCGCAGGCCCTCTCGACGCTCGTCGCCCTGCGGGGCATGGGGATTCACCTGTCCATGGACGATTTCGGCACGGGCTATTCGTCGCTCAGCTACCTGCGGCGGTTCCCCTTCAACAAGATCAAGATCGACCAGTCCTTCGTCCGCCAGCTCCCCGACGACGGGGAGAGCGCCGCCATCGTCCGGGCCGTCACCATGCTCGGCTCCACGCTCGGCATGACCATCGTGGCCGAAGGCGTCGAGACGGCGGCGCAGATGGCCTTCACGGCCGCCGAAGGGTGCGACCAGGCGCAGGGCTACCTGATCGGCAAGCCCGTGCATCCCTCGAAGCTGGCCGACGCCTTCGCAGGCGTCTGCGCCCTCGAGCCCGCCGCCTGAGGAGGCCGGACCGTGACCATCTATCGATTGCTCTACAGCAGCGAGGCGGCCCTCGAGGGGACCGAGCCGGAAGTCGAGCTGCAGATCGCCTCGATCATCGCCAAGGCGCGGGCACGCAACGAAGCCGCAGGCCTGACGGGCGCCCTGCTGTTCGCGTCGAACACCTTCGTCCAGGCCCTCGAGGGCCCGATCGACGAGGTGGAGGCCACCTTCGAGCGCATCTGCTGCGATCTGCGCCACCGGCGGCTGCGGCTGCTCGAACTGGTCGCCTCCGAGGAGCGCATCTTC
>CAXUMV010000119.1:0-2570 GCA_964252065.1 uncultured Lichenihabitans sp. | reverse complement strand
CCTGGTCGATGGCGGGCCTGGGGGTCGACCGGCGGCTGCGAAGACTGGACGCCACCATCCAGAACCTGCGGGACCTCAAGGCCGAGGCGTCGAGCGTGGCGGAGATCGTCGCGGTCATGCAGCAGATGCTGATGCAGTCCGAGCTGCGGGCGGGCGTTCCCGCCCTTTGACCGATCTCGGACCTGCGTGTCGTCTTCGCGAGCGCAGCGAAGCGATCCACGTCCGGGCCTCTCCACCCTCGAACGGATCGCCACGGCGCCGCGCGCCTCGCGATGACGACCGGGCCGGCGCGGTGCGGGCGCGGGCGGAGCCCGGCGAGCGACCGCGGTCCCTTGTGTTTTGCGCCCGCTTGGGATTGTTTGGCGCCTCTTTCGCTCCCGCCCAAGGCCGCTGCTTCGCGGCCCGAGACCCCTGATGCGCTTCAGCCGCTATTTCCTTCCCCTGCTTCGCGAAAACCCGAAGGAGGCGGAGATCGTGTCCCACCGGCTCATGCTGCGGGCGGGCATGATCCGGCAGGAAGCGGCGGGCATCTATGCGTGGCTGCCGCTCGGCCTGCGCGTCCTGAACAAGATCAACACGATCATCCGCGAGGAGCAGAACCGCGCCGGCGCCATCGAGATCCTGATGCCAACCATCCAGTCGGCGGATCTGTGGCGCGAGTCGGGGCGCTACGACGACTACGGCAAGGAGATGCTGCGCATCACCGACCGGCACGACCGCCCCATGCTGTTCGGCCCCACCAACGAGGAGATGGTCACCGAGATCGTCCGGGCCTCGGTCAAGTCCTACAAGGACCTGCCGCTGAACCTCTATCACATCCAGTGGAAGTTCCGGGACGAGGTGCGCCCCCGCTTCGGGGTCATGCGCTCGCGCGAGTTCCTGATGAAGGACGCCTACTCGTTCGACCTCGACGCCGCCGGGGCCCGGCACTCCTACAACAAGATGTTCGTGGCCTACCTGCGCACCTTCGCCCGGCTCGGGGTCACGGCGATCCCCATGCTGGCCGATACCGGCCCAATCGGCGGCGACCTCAGCCACGAATTCGTGATCCTGGCGAGCACGGGCGAGAGCGCGGTGTTCTGCCATCGCGACTACCTGTCCTTCGCCCCGCCCCCGCCCTCGGTCGATTTCGACGATGCCGGCGCCCTGCAGGCGATCGTGTCCCACTGGACGGGGCTCTACGCCGCGACGGACGACAAGCACGACGTCCCCGCCTTCGAGGCGCTGCCGGCGGACGCCCAGGTGGCGGCCCGCGGCATCGAAGTGGGGCACATCTTCTATTTCGGCACGAAATACTCTGCCGCCATGCGGGCCGTCGTGAACGGGCCGGACGGACGCGAGGCGGCCCTGCACATGGGCTCCTACGGCATCGGGCCGAGCCGGGTCGCGGCCGCGCTGATCGAGGCGGGACACGACGAGGCCGGCATCATCTGGCCCGAGGCGGTCGCTCCCTTCGACGTCGGCATCGCCAACCTCAAGGTCGGCGACCCCGCGACCGACGCCGTCTGCGAGCGGATCGACCGAACGCTCGCCGCCGCCGGCTTCGACACGCTCTACGACGACCGCGACGAACGGCCCGGCACGAAGTTCGCCGCCATGGACCTGATCGGGCTGCCCCACCAGGTGATCGTCGGCCCGAAGGGCGTGGCGGACGGCACGGTGGAGCTCAAGACCCGCCGCACCGGCGAACGCCTCACGCTGTCGATCGACGACGCCCTGAACCGCCTCGCCGCGCTCCGGCAGCCGGCGCCATGACGCTGGCCGTCGCGGCCGGCACGGCGAGCGCCGGGAGCAAGGCGCCGACCCGGGCTTTCTCGGCCTTCGAGTGGATGGTCGCGCTGCGCTACCTGCGCGGGCGCCGGGCGCGCGCCTTCGTGTCCGAGATCGCCGGGTTCTCCTTCGTCGGCATCGGGGTCGGGGTCGCGGCGCTGATCGTCGTCATGTCGGTGATGAACGGGTTCCGGTCCGAGCTCCTCGACAAGATCGTCGGCATCAACGGCCATGTGTTCCTGCAGGGCATCGAGACGCCGCTGACCGACTACGACGCCATCGATGCCCGCCTCGCCGCCGTCCCGGGCGTCAGGCTCGTCATCCCGATGGTCGAGGGCGCGGCGGCGGTCTCCTCCCCCTATGCGCAGGCGGGCGCGCTGGTGCGCGGCATCAAGGGCGGCGACCTCGCGCGGCTGCCCGGCATCGCGGGACACGTGGTGACCGGGAGCCTCGACGATTTCGACACGCGGGGCGGGGTCGCGATCGGCCAGCGCCTCGCCGAATCGCTCTCGCTCCAGGTCGGCGACACCATGTCGGTGCTGATCGCCAAGGGGGCCCAGACGCCCTTCGGCGTCGCCCCGCGCATCAAGAGCTACCCGGTCGTGGCCGTCTTCCAGATCGGCATGTCCGAGTTCGACCAGAGCTTCGTCTACATGCCGCTGACCGAGGCCCAGGCCTTCTTCGGCAAGGACGACCAGGCGACCGTGATCGAGGCCTTCGTGGACGATCCCGACGACATGGACGTGGTGCGCCAGAAGCTCGATCTGGCGGTCGGCCGGCCCGTGATCATGACCGACTGG